>RFIR01000295.1 GCA_003695135.1 Alphaproteobacteria bacterium
AATCATGCCAGCTTCAAGCGATACGCTCTTGCCCCGCGGGAGCCATCCATACATGGTCCGAGCGACAATGGCGACGCGGGCGCTGCCCGGGCTGACGCCTCGGGTGGATCCTCGAGCGGGGCTTGATTCAGATTGTTCCGCAGGCGCTCTAAACACCTGTGTCTGGCCAATCTGGAAGGGCGGGCTTCCGGACGCCTCATGTTTCCGGACCCCGGCGCGAGAGCATGCGCGCCCGGCCGATGCGGAAGCACCAAAATATACATCCGTCCCTGTCCCGCCTGTGTCGGGGCGGTCACATACCGGCATCGCCTGCGCGCGGTTAACCTCTGCCCACTGGACCGGGCCGGTGATTCTTCTGTAGACGTGATGTGAACAAGACGCGGCAGACGTCTGATATTGAGGCATAAGATGGAGTTCCCCGAGCGGTTTTCGAAACTGCCGGAGTATGCGTTTCCGCGACTGCGGGCCCTGTTGGACGGCATCGAACCCGGTGCCGAATCTGTTGCCATGTCGCTGGGCGAGCCGCGCCACCCGCCGCCGCCCTTTCTCGACGAGGTGCTGGCGGCGCATACAGGGCTTTACGGCCGCTATCCGCCCAATGAAGGCCATCCCGAGCTGCGCGAGGCCTATTGCGACTGGCTCTCCCGCCGTTATGGCGCAAGCCGCAGCCCCGACGAGGTGTTTCCGCTCAACGGCACGCGCGAGGGGCTGTTCAATGCCTGCATCGCGCTGGTGCCCGAGACCAGGCGCGGCCGGCGCCCCACCGTTCTGATGCCGAATCCGTTCTATCAGGTCTATGCCGTGGCCGCGCTGGCGGCGGGCGCCGAGCCGGTCTATGTCCCCGCCCTGCCGCAGACCGGATTCCTGCCCGATTTCGCCGCGGTTCCGGCCGATCTGCTCGACCGCGCGGCGGCGGCCTATGTCTGCTCGCCGGCCAATCCGCAGGGCGCGGTGGCCGGGCTCGATTACTGGCGCGATCTGATCGCGCTGGCCGAGCGGTACGATTTCCGCATCTTCGCCGATGAATGCTATGGCGAGATCTATCGCGACGCGCCGCCGCCGGGCATCCTTGAGGCGGGTGGCGATCCCGAGCGCATCCTCGCCTTTCACTCGCTCTCCAAACGCTCCAGCCTGCCGGGCCTGCGTTCGGGCTTCGCCGCCGGCGGGCGGGCGACCGTCGCCGCCATGCGCCAGCTTCGTTCCTATGCCGGGGCACCGCTGCCGGGGCCGGCGCAGTTCGCCGCCGCGGCCTGCTGGCGCGACGAGGACCATGTCACCGCCTCGCGCGAGCTCTACCGGCGCAAATACCGCATCGCCGACCGGATCCTCGGCGATCTGCCCGGCTACACCGCACCGCAGGGCGGCTTCTTCCTGTGGTTCCGGGTCGCGGATGACGAGGCGGCGGCGGTGACGCTGTGGCGCGAGGCGGGCGTGCGGGTTCTGCCCGGCAGCTACCTGTCCCGACCGGTCGATCCGCGGCTGGGGGGCGGCGATCCGGGCCGCGGTTATCTGCGCCTCGCGCTGGTGGCCTCGCCCGAGGAGGTCGAACGCGGGCTGCAGGCGGCCCGCCCGTATCTGGCGCAAGGGGAGAGCGGCGCATGACCATGACGGCACCGAGAGCCCCGGCAAAGGCCCTGATCGGCGACCGCACCCGCAGTGCGCTGCGCCGGCGCGCCGTCGAGCTCGGCGGTCTGGCGCTGCTGGCCCTTGCCGCAGTCTTCATCCTCGTCCTTGCCAGCTACAGCCCCGCCGATCCCTGGCGCTTCAACTCCACCGCCGAGGCGCCGCACAATCTGATGGGCGTGCCCGGCGCCTATGTCGCCGGCGCGCTGCGGTTCTCCATCGGCTGGGCAGGCTGGGCGCTGCCGGCGGGCTTCGCGGTCTGGGGCGTGCGGTTCATCCTTCATCGCGGCGAGGAACGCGTGCTCACCCGCCTGGTCCTCCTGCTGGTCGGCGTGCTGGCGCTGGCGGCCTTTCTCGCCACCCATGCGCCGGGTCCGGGCTGGCAGGCGCAGCACGGCCTCGGGGGGGTACTGGGCGACAGCATCGTCAAGCATCTGCTCGTCCTGCTGCCGCTCAGCGCGACCGAGGCGCTGATCCCGGTCAGCATCGGTCTTGCCGCGGTCACGGTCGGTCTGGTGGGGCTGGGGCTCGGCATCAACTGGGGCGAATTCCGCCACCTCCTGCACCTTGGCGGCGCCGGCCTGTTCGCTCTGGCCGCTGCGCTGTGGTGGCTGATCCGGCAACTGGCCCGGCAGGGCTGGCGCGCCCTGCGCTGGGGCCTGCGGCGGACCGGCGAGATCCTCGCCGAGCGGCGCGCGCGGGCCGAGCAGGTCGAAAGCCCGCCCACGACCCCGCGCCGCGAGCCGGAACTGCGCCGCCCGGTCCTGCGCAGCGAACCGGAGGCGGTGACCGCGGAGGCCGAGCTGCCGACCGAGCCCTTGCCCGAACCGGGCGGCGAGCGGCTGATGGCACGCATCGCCGCCGCAGTGCAGGCGCGGCGCGGCGAAGGCGGACTTGCCGAGCGGCTGGCGGCCTCCGGGGACGACGCGGATATCCCCATTGCCATCGCGCCCGACCGCGATGTCTGGGCCGATGGCGCTCGTGTGCCGCCAAGTGGTCCATCCGCCCGCACAGCACCTCCGCCCGACCCGGACGCCGCCGAACCCGCCCCGCGCGTGGTCGTGCGCCACCCCGCCAAGCGGCCGATCCGGCAAAGCCGTGCCGCACGGGCCGAGGCGCAGCCCGCCCTGCCGCTCGGCGACGAGGACGACGCGCCCTATGACGCGCCGCCGCTGGGGCTGCTGACCTCGCCCGCGGCCATCGAGCGCCAGCCGGTCTCCGACGATGCGCTGGAGCACAACGCCCGGCTTCTGGAAAGCGTGCTCGACGATTACGGCATCCGCGGCGAGATCACCGCGATCCGGCCCGGCCCGGTGGTCACCCTCTACGAGCT
>RFIR01000296.1 GCA_003695135.1 Alphaproteobacteria bacterium
CCCCCCGAGAGTATTTCCGCCAAGAAGAAGGAAACCTGTGCTTCTTCTTGGTTCAAATACTCAATGCCTCAGGCTCGCCGTCGCTCCCCTGCGGCGGGGATGAAGCACCACATGGCCAAGCGTGGCAGGAGGCGGGGCGGTCATCGTCGGGCCGCCACCTCCGGATCGGTCAGCGGCACGCGCTCGCCCGGGCGCAGCACCGCGGGGTCATAGGGGGTACGGGCAAACACCGCCTCGACCATCGGCGCGAAGAATTCCAGCGGCAGGTTCTCATAGGCGGGGTCGAAGCTCGACTGGTCCCAGCGTTCGCAGAACTCGGCGCAGTCGTCGAAAAAGGGATGTCCGCGGTATTGCTCGCGCTTGTCGGGATCGGCGCCGACATGGTGCGCGTAATAGACCAGCTGGAAATCGCCGTGCTTTTCGACCACCCAGCTACATTGCTCGCGGATGAAGGGGCGCAGGATGCTGGCGGCATATTCGTCGTGATTGCAGGGCGCGTAGATATCGCCGATATCGTGCAGCAGCGTCGCCGCCACCCAGTCGGTATCGGCGCCGTCCCGCCAGGCGCGGGTGGCCGATTGCAGCGAATGGCCGAGCCGGGTGATCTGGTAGCCCGAGAGGCTTTCGTCGAGCTCCACCAGCGCCTTCAGCAGACGCCCCGCAGTGCCGCGCGTGTATTCGGTCTCGTGCCGGGCGAGAAATTCGTAATCCTCCCGGTCGCCATCCTTCATGCAGGTGAACTTGACATGGTCCATGCCGGTCTCCTCAGCGCCGGGCGCTGTAATAGGACAGCTCGCGCGCCGCACCCTGCGCCAGCGCCGCATTCTGCTCGGCAAGGATCTCCTCGTAGAGCTCCAGCGCCCAGGGCTCGAAGGGCCGCGCCGGCGGCGCGACATGGGTGAAGCTGCCGACGCGATCGGCGCCGCGGGCGAGGATGACATAGTCGCGCGCCGCGATTTCCTGCCGCGCCTCGGGGCTGACATAGCGGATGGCCAGCCCGATGCGGCGGTCGTCGGAGACGTTCGGCCCCGAGCCGTGGATGGTCAGGCCGTGATGCAGGCTCATCTCGCCGGGCTGCAGCTCGATGGCGACCTTGTCGACCTCGGCCACCTCCACCTCGATCTCCTGCCCGCGGCTGAGCAGGTTGTCCTCGGCGAAGGTGTCGCGATGCGGCAGGATCGGGTTCCTGTGGCTGCCTGCCACGAAATCCATGCAGCCCGAGGCCCGATTCGCCGGCGACAGCGCGATCCATGCCGTCACCTGATGGTCGGTGGCGCCCAGCCCCCAATAGGTCAGATCCTGGTGCATGCTGACGATCTGGCGGGTGCGCGGTTCCTTGATGAAGAATTCCGCCGACCAGATCATCAGATCCGGGCCGAGAATCCCCTCGACCACATCGAGCACGCGGGGATCCATGGCCATGCGCGCCGCGAGCGGGATCACGCAGTGCGAATTCACCCGCCGGTACTGGTTGAGCGGCCGCGGCAGGCCGGCATCGCGCCATTCGGCCTCCAGCGCCTCCAGCTCGCCGCGCAGGGCGCGCGCCTCGTCTTCGGGAAAGACGCGGATCGGGAACAGAAAGCCGTCGGCGGCATAACGCGCCCGGTCTGACTCCGACAAGCTGCCCTCGTGCAGGTAGGTTGTCTGGGGCATGACCGGTCCTCCCTGAGCGTATCAGCCCCGAGGCTGTCCCGCCCGAACCGGCGCGTCTTGCTCCCGCGCGACCCTCAAAAGTCGCATTCGGAAGCTTTCGCCCGCGCCGCCGCCGATCCTGCAGCCGAATGAGGGGTCCGGGCGTCTACTCGCCCAGACGCGCGTTGAGCGCGCGGGTCACCTCGCGCCGGATGATCTTGCGCAGATTGGCCGAGATGCGCTCACCCAGCGCGCCCTCCAACTCGGCCCGCACGATGGCCCGGACATGCGCGTCGAATTCCGCCTCGGCCGGATCCGGCGGTTCGGCAGCCGGGGCCGTATCTTGCGGTGCAGAGGGTGCTTCGGAGGCCAAGGGTGCCACGTCCGCCTCCGCGGCCCGGCCGGCTTCGGCGGTCCCGGTCGCCTCATTCGCCGGGGCCGTCTCGGCGTTCTCCTCCGGCGCCTCCCGCCGGTGCGGCGCCGAATCCGGCTCCGCCTCGGGCAGGTCCACGCGCATTTCCCGGGTGAGAATCAGGGGTTCCGCCGTCCCGGCCGATTCGCGCCGCCGTCCGCGCTCCTCTTCGGTTACAAGCCGGCGTATTTCTGCCAGTACATCGTTCACGCCACCACCTTCAGTGCGGTTGCCGTCGTCGCCCATAGGGTCCCCCGGAGAGCAAAGTCGCAACCCACCCCGGCGGCAGTATAGGCCGGGCGGGCGCATCGCGCAAACGGCAGCGCGCGATGGTGCCCGTGCGCGGGCCGGGGCGGTTCAGCCGCCCCAGCGGTCGAGAATGCGTTCCAGCCTCAGCCCGTCGGGGTTGGGCGGATTGTGCCGGACATATTCGTGATACTCGTTCGGATCGTAGGGATCGACGCCCAGCCCCAGATGGGTCACGTTCAGAAGCCCCATTGCCGAGAGCAGGTTGTAGGCTGCGACATAGGCGTCGCGCTGCGAGGAGACCAGATTGGAACGCGCAGTCAGCAGCGCCTGCTCGGCGTCGAGCACGTCGAGCGTGGTGCGTTCGCCGAACTTGGCTTCCTCGACCACCCCCTCGAAGGCGACACGCTGCGCGCGGACCTGCTCGGTATTGGCAACGATCGAGGCCCGGGCGACGCGCAGGCCGGACCACGCGTTCTGCACCGCCCGCACCACGCTGCGCGCGGTGTCCTGGGTTTCGGCCTTGCGCTGGTTCACGATCTCGCGCGCCTGGCGAACGATGCTGTCGAGTTCGCCACCGCGATAGAGCGGGACCTGAAGCTGCAACTGGATCTCGGAGCCGAACAGATCGTTGGTGGCGTTGTCCCGGGCGCCGAATCTGGTGTCGGAGTTGCGGTAGAGCGTGTCGGTGCGCTGGTAGAATACCGAACCGGTCAGCGTCAGCAGCGGGTTGAGCCCGGCGCGGGCCAGTTCCACCTCATAGGAAGCGGCCTTCTCGTTGTAGCGCGACGCTTCCAGCGCCGGATGCTCCCTGCGCCCCAGCGCCTCGGCCTCGGCCAGAGTCCGCGGCAGGGCCGGAATGGGCGGCGGCGGCGACAGGTTGGCCGCCTTCAGCCCGGTCACGGCGAGAAACTGCGCGCGCGACTGCGCCAGCGCACCGGTATTGCGCGCCAGATTGGCCCGGGCCGCGGCCAGCGCCGCCTCGGCCTGGCTGACATCGGTGCGGGTGACCTCGCCGACCTCGAAGCGGTCGCGGGTCGCGCGCAGCTGTTCGCCGATCACGCGGACATTGTTGCGGGCCAGCGCCACGAACTGCATGTCGCGGCGCACATCCATATAGGCGGTGACGGCATCGAGCAGCACGTCCTGCTCGGTGGCGCGCAGCCGGGCGCGGGCGGCCATCACGCTGGCCACCGCCGCCTGGATCCGGGCCGGGTTGCGCCCGCCGCTCCACAGCGTCACCGTGCCGGTGATTCGCGCATCGCCCGACAGCGTGCCCCGCTCGTCGGCATTGCCGGGATCGAATCCCCCCGGCGCTTCGTTGTTCAGCGTCCCGGTCAGGCTGCCGGTCAGGTCGGGCAGCAGTTCCGATTGTGCCTGGGCCACACGTTCATCGGCCTGGCGCAGCTGCGCCCGGCTGCTGATCAGCCTGGGATTGCTCTTGTAGGTGTAGACGAGCGCGTCGGCCAGCGTCTGACCGGCCGATGGGGCGGCGCTCACGCCCAGTATCATCGCCGCGATCACCGCGACGCGGCGCAGCGTTCGGTCCGCTCGCATGTTCTGCCCCCGTATTGTCTTTTGGGGCAACTCTAACACTTCATGCGAGCTTGTCGCCCTAAAATACGAACTCCGTTGCCTTTTTGAAGCCAGAAAGCACCGGAGCTGTTGCGTCGAAAACACTGCGCCAGGCGATTCCGGCGCCGGTTTTGGTGCCAAGACGGCAGCGCCCGAGCGCCCCTTGCATGAATATCGCCACGATGCGGCCGCCGGGCTTGAGCTGCCCGGCGAGCGTCTCGGGCAGGAACTCGACCCCGCCATTGACGAAGATGGCGTCGAACGGCCCGTGCTCCGGTGCGCCCTGCGCAAGCGGCCGGTTCTCGACCAGCACGGTATCGCAGCCGGCCTCGGCGAGCGCTTCCGAAGCGGCGGCGGCGAGATCGGCATCCTCCTCCACCGCGACCACCGCGGCGCAGAGCCGGGCGAGCAGGGCGGCGGTGTAGCCCATCCCCGGAGCGACATCGAGCACCAGCGCCTCCGGATCCGGATTGAGCGCATCGAGCATCTTGGCCACCACCCGCGGCTCAAGCTCCACCCGGCCGCCTCCGAGCTCCAGCTCGCTGCCGGCATAGGCGACCCCGCGCAGGGCGCGCGGCACGAACAGCTCGCGCGGCACCTCCAGCATCGCCGCAATGATCGGGTAGAGCGTGACATCGGATGGCCGCACCTGGCAATCCACCATGGCGGTGCGGGCGGCTTGGTAATCGATCATCGGGTTGCTCCGGCGCAGATTGCTCTCGCCGTTCCCTTTGCCACATGGCATTCGGACGGGCAATTGGCCGCAGCCGCGCAGGGACTGCCCGGCCGGGCATGGGTGCTTGCAACGGGCCGGGCCCGCTTGGTATAGGGCGAAGCCGGGCGCAGGCCGGCATTCAGGCGACGTGGCGGAGTGGTTACGCAGCGGATTGCAAATCCGTGTACACCGGTTCGATTCCGGTCGTCGCCTCCACCGGCCCGTTCCGAACCCGACCCGGCGGGCAGTCGCGTTGCAGTGGCGGGGGATCCGGCATGCTGAGATTCGGCCGCAGCGCCGAGGCGAGACAGGCGCGGCGGCTGCGCGATGTCCGGCTGTGGTCGCAGCCACCGGCGACCCGGCGCGCCCGGCTGCGAGCCTGGTCGAACATGCTGCTGGCCGATCACGGCATCTTCCGGCTGGTCTATCCCAACTATCACTGGCTGTCGCCGCGCGCGGCGCGGGCGGCCCAGCCCTCGCCCGGGCTGATCCGGCGTTTTGCGCGGGAGGGCGGGCGCAGCGTGCTCAGCCTGCGCGGCGGGCTGATGTTCGGCTCGCTGCCGCTGGAAATCGAGGCCTGCGAGGAGGCCGGGCTGGTGTTTTCCCGGGTGCAGGTGCGCTCGCGCCAGCTGCCGAGCCCGGAGGAGTTCCGCGCCATCCTCGCCGCCATGCGCGCGGCCGAGCCGCCGGTGCTCTATCACTGCAAGTCGGGCGCCGACCGCGCCGGCTTCGTCTCGGTCCTGCACATGCATCTGATCGAGGGCGCGCCGCTGGAGGTGGCGATGCGCCAGCTGTCGCTGCGCTATGGCCACATGCGCCAGGCGCGCACCGGCATTCTGGACCACTTCTTCGAGACCTATCGCGACACGGCGCGGCCGGGCCAGAGCCTGGAGGACTGGGTCGAGGATGGCTATGACCCGGCGCGCATCGCGGCGAGCTTTCACGAATCACGCGGCTGGAGCTGGCTGGTCGACAAGGTGCTGCGGCGCGAGTGAGCCGCCAGCTGCCCGGCCATGATCCCGGCCCCAGATGCCGTGCATGCCTCCGGCGGGGGTGTTTTCGAGCCGTTGAAATCGGCATCGCTGTGCTTCTTCTTGGCAGAAATACTCGAAATCCGGCGGCCGGTGATCAGAGCGGCGGGTGGGCGCGAGGCGGGCGGGCGCGGTTCAGCCCTCCGAGACCCCGGCCTCGGCAAAGGTCGCCATGCCCGAATGGCAGGCCAGCGCCGCGCGCAGAAGCGGAATGGCGAGCGCGGCGCCCGAACCCTCGCCCAGCCGCAGCCCCAGATCGAGGAGCGGGCCGAGCCCGAGCGCGCCGAGCAGCCGCGCATGCCCGGCCTCGCCCGACAGATGCGCCGCCTGGCAGTGATCGAGTGCGCCGGGCCGCAGGCGGGCCAGCACCGCGGCCGAGGCGGTGGCGATGAAGCCGTCGAGCAGCACCGGCACCCGGTCCATCCGCGCCCGGGCGATGGCGCCGGTCATCGCGGCGAGCTCGCGCCCGCCAAGGCAGCGCAGCGCCTGCAGCGGATCGGGGAGCGCGTCCCGGTGCAGCGCGAGGCCGCGCGCCACCGCATCGGCCTTGCGCGCCAGCCCGGCATCGTCGACGCCGGTGCCGCGCCCGGTCCAGTCCGACGCCGATCCGCCGAACAGCGCCACGGCGAGCGCGGCCGCGGCGGTGGTATTGCCGATGCCCATCTCGCCCACCACCAGCAGATCGGCCTCCGGCGCCACCGCCTGCCAGCCCAGCCGCAGCGCGGCGACCAGCTCGTCCTCCTCCATCGCCGGGGCGGCGGTGAAGTCGCGCGTCGGCCGGTCGAGATCGAGCGGATACACATCGAGCCGCGCGCCGGCGATCTCGGCCAGCCGGTTGATCGCGGCACCGCCGGCCTGGAAATTCTTCACCATTTCGGCCGTCACCGCGGC
>RFIR01000297.1 GCA_003695135.1 Alphaproteobacteria bacterium
CCCTGATCGAGCCGCCATGCGGCGGCCAGCGTCAGCCAGTCGGCGGCGTCGATTTCGGTGACCATGTCGGCGAGCTTGAAGCTCACCCCCTGGAAGCGGCCGATGGTCTGGCCGAACTGGCGCCGGGTCGCGGCATGCTCGACGGCGAGATCGAGCGCGCGCCGCGCCCGGCCGACGGCAAAGGCCGCCACGCTCAGCCGCGTGGCGTAGAGCCACTGATTGGCGATGTCGAAGCCGCGATGCAGCTCGCCCAGGATCTGCGCCTTCGGCACCCGGCAATCGTCGAAGGTCAGGATGCAGTTGTGATAGCCGCGATGGCTGACCGAGTTGTAGCCCTTGCGGATCTCGAAGCCCGGCGTGCCGCGGTCGATCAGGAAGCAGGTGATCTTCTTCTTTGGCCCCGAGGCCGTTTCCTCCTCGCCCGTGGCCACGAAGACGATGACGAAATCGGCGATGTCGGCGTGCGAAATGAAATGCTTCATGCCGTTGATGACGAAATCGCCGCCGTCTTGCCGCGCGAAGCATTTCATGCCGCGCACATCCGAGCCTGCCTCCGGCTCGGTCATCGCCAGCGCATCCCAGCGCTCGCCGCGGATGGCTGGCATGAGGTAGCGCTCGCGCTGTTCACCCTCGCAGGCCATGAGAATCCCCGAGGGCCGGCCCCAGAATACCGACAGCGCCATGGAAGGCCGGCCGAGCTCGCGTTCCAGAAGGGTAAAGTCGAGATGGTTGAGCCCGCCGCCGCCGAGCTCGGCCGGAAAGTTCGGGGCAAAAAAGCCGATCTCGCGCACCTTGCGGGCAATCTCCAGCCCCAGCTCGCGCGGCACCTCGCCGCTGCGTTCAATCTCCTCTTCATGCGGGACCATCTCGCGTTCGCAGAACTCGCGAACGGTGCGGGTGATAAGCGCCTGTTCCTCGGTGAGGCCGAAATTCATGCCCTACCTCCCCATCCCTACCGCGCGGCCCGCGCCATCCGGCACGGGCAGACCAGCATGCAGCGCGGCGATCTCGGCGAGTTTTTCTGCCACCAGCGCGCCGGGCGCGCTCGCGGCGCGGGTCTTCAGGCTGACATGAATGAGCATGTGCTCGCCGGTGGCCAGCAGATCCGCGCCGCGCCACAGCCGGTGGAACAGCCGCATCTTCTTTCCCGCGCCTTCCAGCACCTGGGTGGTGGCGTGGATCTCCTCGCCTGCCCGCGCCTCGTCCAGATGCCGGATATGGGTCTCGACGGTGAAATAGCTGCCGCCGGCGGCGATGTAGTCGGCATCGCAGCCGATCAGCCGCATCAGCGCATCGGTGGCATCGGCGAAGGCCTGCAGATAGCGCGCCTCGTTCATGTGGTTGTTGTAATCGGTCCAGTCCGGCGGCACCCGCAGGCGCAGCGTCTCGACGGGCTGCGAGATGTCGTCGGGCGGCGGTTTCGCGCCGAGATCGAACAGCCGCTTTTCATGCGCGGCCAGCACCCGGCCCGCGCCCCAGTCATTCACCTTCAGCGCCTGCAGGATGGCGACGAGATTGTCGTCGCGCTTCGCCTCCAGCTCGCGGATGCCGAGATGCCCCGATTGCGCATCCGACTGCCCGGCGATCAGCTCGATCAGCGTCTCGTCGAGCTCCGGCACATCGGTCAGCCGGGTCCACGGCCATTGCAGCGCCGGGCCGAACTGGGCGATGAAATGGCGCATGCCGGCCTCGCCCCCGGCGATGCGATAGCCCTCGAACAGCCCCATCTGTGCCCAGCGCAGCCCGAAGCCCATGCGGATCGCCTCGTCCACCTCCTCGGTGGTGGCATAGCCGTCGCGGATGAGCCACAGCGCCTCGCGCCACACCGCCTCCAGAAACCGGTCGGCGATGAAGGCGTCGATCTCCTTCTTCACGTGCAGCGGATACATGCCGAGGCCCGACAGGAAGCGCTTTGCCGTCTCCACCGCCGCCGGATCGGTCTTTTCGCCCGCCACCACTTCCACGAGCGGCACCAGATAGACGGGCACGAAGGGGTGGGCCACGATCAGCCGCTCGGGGTTCTGCAACCCGTCCTGCAGATCGCTGGGCCTGAAGCCGGAGGTGGTCGAGGCGATGATGCCGCCCTGGTTCTCGATCTCGATCGAGGCATAGACCATGCGCTTGAGATCGAGCCGCTCGGGCACCGCTTCCACGATCCAGTCCGCCCCGCGTACCGCCGCGCCGATGGAGGGGTGAAAGGTGATGGCGCCCGGCTCGGGCTGCGGCGCCAGGGTGAGCTTGGCATAGGCACGGCGGGCGAGGGCGCAGATCTCGCCGATCTTGCGCTCGGCCTGCGGATCGGGGTCGTGCACGCGCACCGCATGCCCGTTGAGGCTCAGCCGTGCCACCCAGCCGCCGCCGACCACCCCGCCGCCGATCACGGCCACCGTTGATGCCGACATCCGCCTCTCCGCTCGAACCCGCGCGAAATTGCCCGCCCGCCGCCGCCATTGCCCGCCAGATCGCGCCAGATTCCTGCCGGTCAGCGACCCGGCCAGCCGCCGCTACTTGCAGCGCCTGGCGATCAGGCTGTAGCCGTCATCCCAGTAGATGATCAGCTCGTCCTCGGCCGTCACCATGGCCAGCGCGAGCGCCTCCCAGTTCTCGCCCTCGCCGGTGCATTTGAGCTGCAGCCCCCAGGACCGGCCGATGCGGGCCGAGCGGCTCTGCACGATCTCGCAGCGCGATTCGTAGAAGTCGATGCGCTTGGCGCCGATGCGGAATCGGGCCTCGTCGACCGCGCTCTTGGCGGTGCAGGGCTTGTCGTCGACGCTCCACACCCCGTTCAGCGCCGTCTGCGCCATGGCCGCCCCATGCAGAGCGGGCAGCAGCGCGAGCGCGCAGGCGATACGCCTCATGCCGGCCTCCTTCCTTCCAACATCAGCCTTGCATCCCCGTCTCAGTTTGCACAGATTTCGGCCGGGCGGCCATTGGGTTGCACCAGGTTGTGGCAGCCGAAAAGCGGTATTTCCGGGGCGCAGGTCAAGGAATCGGCGAGGCAGCCGCCGAGGCAGTCTGCGGGGCGGGTACAGGCCCTGCCTGCATCGGGGGCCGGCAGCACGCAGGACGGCTCGCCCGACAGCCCGTGCAGGCCCCAGCGTCCATTCTGCGACGCGCATCGGTCTGCGTCCTGCGGAAACTGCACGCGGCTGACCGGCGGGCAACGCATGAGGGTCATGATGCCCCCGTCGGCAATGATCCGATGCATCCGGCCATCCGTCGTCAATACCACGATCTCCGAGGCGGTAAAGGGGTCACCCATCTCCTCGCAATCGAGATCCATGCGCCAGCTTTGCCCGACACCGATCGGCTCGGCCTTGCGGATATCGCAGTGGAAATTGGCCCCCCGTATGGTTCTGTCCGCGAAGCGCACCGGCCCCCCCTCATCGCCGGGATCGCGCCCGCAACCGGTTGGCTGGAAGACCCAGTCTCCCGCCCAGCCCGGTGTGTCGCCGCCGAGCGCGGCCAGTGGCACCAGAGCTGCCAGCAGCGCGAGTGCGCAGGCGATCCTTCTCATGCCGGCATCCTTTTCTTCAGCTTCAGCCGCGCGCGGACCTCATCGGGGCCGATCACGCGGGCGCCGAGGCGCTCAACGATCTCGCGTGCGCGAGTGACGAGTTCGGCATTGGTGGCGAGACGGCCCCTGGCGAGCCAGAGATTGTCCTCCAGCCCCACCCGCACATTGCCGCCCGCCAGCACCGCCGCGGCGACATAGGGCATCTGGTGGCGGCCGAGGCTGAAGGCCGACCAGTGCCAGTCATCGGGCACATTGGCCACCATCGCCATCAGCGTGTGCAGATCGTCCGGCGCCCCCCAGGGCACGCCCATGCAGAGCTGAACCAGCACCGGGGCCTCGATCAGCCCCTCCTTGGCCAGATCCTTCGCGAACCACAGATGCCCGGTATCAAAGGCCTCGATCTCGGGCCGCACGCCCAGATCGCGGATGCCCGCCGCCATCGCCCGCAGCATGCCCGGCGTGTTGGTCATCACGTAATCGGCCTCGGCGAAATTCATGGTGCCGCAATCGAGGGTGCAGATCTCCGGCCGGCATTCGGCGACATGCACGAGCCGCTCCTCGGCGCCGGCCATGTCGGTGCCCGCGACCGGCGGCAGGGGCGCATCGGGGCCGCCCAGCATCAGATCGCCGCCCATGCCGGCGGTGAGGTTGAGCACCACATCCGTGTCCGAGGCGCGGATCAGATCGGTCACCTGACGGTATAGCGCGGGGTCGCGCGCGGGTGCGCCGGTCTCGGGATCGCGGACATGGCAGTGGACCACCGCCGCCCCGGCCTGCGCCGCGGCGATGGCGCTCTCGGCGATCTGTTCGGGGCTGCGCGGCACATTGGGGCTGCGATCCTGCGTGCTGCCCGAGCCGGTGACAGCGCAGGTAATGAAGACTTCGGGGTTCATGGCAAGCGGCATCGGCATCCCTCCCTTCTGCCGGCTGCCTAGGTCGCGGCAGGCCGGGCGGCAAGCCGTTTCGCGCCGCTTCCCGGCCGATTACCGCCGGTCACGGACATTGTAGAGGATCAGCGAGAACATGCCCCAGGCGAAGAACAGCAGCCCGATCAGGATCGCCGACATGGTGTAGCGCTGCGGGTATTGCGAGCTTTCCGCCAGGGTGGGCTGGATATGGGCGGCGAGATAGCGCGTCTTGCGCCGCGCGTCGATGCGGGCCTGGTCGAACTGCCCCTTGGCCAGCGTATAGGCCTGCTCGGCAAAGCCGAGCTCGGTCTGCAGCTCCTCATAGGTGCCGATCTCCTCGGCCAGCTCGCCGCCGGCGGCGGTGCCGCCCGATCCCAGCTTGGCCTTCTCGTCCTCGATCTGGGCGCGGATGGCGGCGATCTTGCGGTCATGCTGGGCGACGATGGTCGGGTTGGGCCTGGCGGCGGAGGCGATGTATTCCTCCTTGCGCACCAGCTCCTCGGCCAGGGCCTGTTGCAGGGCCGCGATCAGCCCCATCTGGATCTCGATGTCCTTGGTGGGATCGACGGTCTGCGCCTTGTCGCGAAAGCGGCGCAGCTGCAGCCGGACCTCCTTCAGCCGGGCTTCGGCCTCCTGCAGATCCTGCCGGGCATAGGCGATGGCGTCCTCGCGCGCCTGGTCGGAGAGGCTGTTGATCAGCGCCGTGGTCTCGCGCAGGATGCCGCGGGTGATCGCCTGCGCATCCTCGCGGGTGAAGGCATAGGCGGTCACGGTGATCAGCTGCGTGGCCTTGTCGTAGTCGATATCGACCATGTAGGACCAGTAATCCACCAGATCCTCGATGGTCGCGTCGTCGCCGAGCGAGAAGACCCAGTCCTCGGGATTGCGGTTGTAGATCTTTCTGAGATCGAGATCGCGGTCGAGCTTCTCGACGAGCTGCTGGCTGCGCAGGAATTCGTCGACGATGTCGGAATCGATTGCCCCCGTCGCGCCGGGCAGCGCAATGGGCAGATCCGGAATGGCCGAACTCTGTTCCTCCGAGCGTACCGAGAAGGCGACGATCGAGTGGTAGCGGTCCACCGCGCGGAAGAAGAGGTAGTGCACCCCATAGGCGCCGGGCAGCAGCACGATCAGGATGAAGCTGATCACCAGCGGCCAGCGCGACCGCTCGCCCGAGACGGGACCGCGCGCGCGGAAGCCGGGACGTTCGACGGGATGCACGCGTTCGGCCGGTCGCGCCCTTTCGGGGGCGTGCTCGGGCCGGGCCGGCGCCTTGGCCCGCGGCCGGGTGATCGGCGGCGGCGGGTGTTCGGCGCGCGCCAGCTTGCGCCCCGCGGGGGCTGCGGGCCGTTTGCGATCCGGCTTCGCGGCCGGCGTCGTCTCGGCGCTGACGGTTGCGTCCTCGGCATCCTTGGCAGAGGCCGGAGGCGCCGCCTCGGCGCGGCCGGGCCGGCCGGGGGTCCCGCCCTCCGTCCTGGCCTTGCCGGGCCGGTCCTTCCGGCCCTGCTCGCCTTCGGCGCCCTGCCTGCGCGCAGGCAGGCCGGGTTTCACGCGGCGTCGCCGGGGCGGGGCGTCCGCGTCCTCGGCATCGGTCTTGCCCGTGCCGGCGGGGGCATCGGGCGCGGCCTGGCGTGCCGCCTGCCTGGACTGACGGCGCTCCGCGCGCCGGCGCTCGCGTTCCACCCGGGCAGCCGCCAAAGTCTCGCGCACCTCGGGACGAAGCGGGGCGGGGTCTTCCCTGCCGGCCGCCTGCTCGGCTGCTTCGGAGGTCTTCGCCCGATCCTTCGCCGCCGCCACGCTGTCCGGCTCGTCACCGGCATCCCGGGAATTTACCAAGACGCGAACGCTCCTCTGGCCGATGGGCGGGTGGTCCGGCGCATGCATCGGGCCCGATCGCATCGCGCCGCCCGCACCGCTTATGCAACATTTTGCTTGTCAAATGCAATAATCCCTTGGAAAATTGAGAATTCCGCGCCGTGCGTGGGCGGTGGCGGCAAAGCCGTCCTGCCCGCCCGGTCCTGCAACGGGTCCGGCGGCGGCGCGTGGCCCCGATCCCGATGTGTAAAGGCAAGTGGAGGCGAATCTTTCGTGTCACGCAGTGTCGGGCCGGCGAGACCCAAGCCCCTCGGACCGCCGAGCTTCCAGTTCTTCCGCGTGATCTTCGCGCTGGTCGCGCGCGAGATGTCGACCCGCTACCCGCGCGGATCGGGCGGCTATCTGTGGGCGATCGCGACGCCGGTGCTCACCATCATGGTGATGTCGGTGGCCTTCTCGCTTCTGCTGCGCAAGCCCTCGCTCGGCCACAGCTTCCTGCTGTTCTTTGCCACCGGATACCTGCCGTTTCACATGTACACGGCAATGGTGAACGGGGTGATGAGCGCGGTGAAATACAACCGGCCGCTGCTGCAATACCCCGCCGTGACGCCGATCGACACCATACTTGCGCGCGCGATCCTGATCTTCCTTACCGAGATCCTGATCACCACCATCATCCTGACCGGCATCATCTACCAGGCCCAGACGCCGGTGAATCTCGATCCGCTGCCCATGGCGCAGGCGCTGCTGTCTGCCGCGTTCCTGGGCTTCGGTGCGGGCTGCATGAACACGGTGGTGATGGCCTTCATCCCGACATGGGAGCGTCTGTGGCCGGTGCTGACCGCGCCGCTCTTCATTCTTTCGGGGATCCTGTTCGTCTACGAGCAGGTGCCGCCCCCCTTCCGAGACTGGCTGTGGTACAACCCGCTGGCGCATCTGGTGGGCCGAATGCGCTCGGGCGTGTTCGGTGCCTATCCGGCGTACTGGACGAACATGCTCTATGTGATCGGCTTCGCGGCGGTCCCGATGCTGGTGGGGCTCTATCTGGTGCGCCGGCACAAGAGCGTCCTGATCAACCCCAAGTTCTGACGGGCGGGTCAGGCGGCCGCAGGCCGCAGGCGGTTCGGACGATTCCCCTGGGCCGACAATTGTGCTAGGTGCCGGAATGGAGGGGGCGGCCCGCGTCGTTGCCGGCCTTCCATGAGCGGGGTAGTCGGACGGATGACGGATCAGCGCGACCGCCGGGTATGCGTCCTGGGCGCGGGAGGCTTCATCGGCCGCCATGTGGTTGCGGAGTGCCTCGCACATGGCGACCGGGTTCGGGCGGTGGATGTGATCGATCTCGCCGGCACCGGTTTTGCCGACGATCCGCGGCTCGAATTCCGCTGTGGCCAGCTGCGCGATACCGGTTTCGTCCGGCAGGTGCTGCAGGGTGTCGATGTGGTGATCTGCCTGGCACCCAACAGCCTGCCGGCGACCTCGAATGCCGATCTGGCGGCCGAGATCGGGCTGCATGTCCAGACCACGCTGCACATTGCCGAGCTGGCCCAGCAGGCGGGTGTGGCGCGCTTCGTCTTTCCCTCCTCAGGCGGCACGGTCTATGGCATCGATTCGCCCACGCCGATTGCCGAGGATGCGCCGACCCGCCCGCGCAATGCCTATGGCGTCTCCAAGCTGGCCATCGAGCATTATCTGCGGGTGCTCTCGATGCTGCGCGGGATGCAGACCGTCTCGCTGCGCATCTCCAACCCCTATGGCATCGGCCAGCGTGCCGACAGCGGGCAGGGCTTCATCGCCATGGCCATGCGCCGCGCCTTCGGCGGCGAGACGATGACGATCTGGGGCGATGGCGGGGCGGTGCGCGATTTCCTCTATATCGGCGACGTCGCCCGGGCGATGCGGCTGGCCAGCCTCTATGACGGCGGGGCGGAGGTGATCAATATCGGCTCCGGGCTCGGCTACAGCCTGCGCGAGGTCGCGCGCATGGTCGAGCGGATCACCGGGCGCGAGCTGCGTCTGAGCTTCGAGCAGAGCCGGCGCATAGACGTGGCCAAGAACGTGCTCGACAATGCCCTCGCGTTTCAGGAGCTGGGCTGGCGGCCGAAGATCCCGATCGAGGAGGGTCTGCGCCGTACCGCCGAATGGTGGGAGATGCACCACACCCCGCAGGGGTGAGCGGAGCGGGCGTCAGGCCGCGCCGATCCGCCTGGTCAGGCGGGCAAGCGGCGAGAGCTTGCGGCGCTCGCCCAGCACCAGCGCCTCGACCGCGGCGCCGACGACCATCGGGTCGCGGCTGCCGTCATAGCCCTCGACATGCCGGGCGAGCCAGTCGGCCGCTTCATCGGAGACCTTCAGCAGATCCTCGCGTTCGAGGATGGCGTCGCGGTTGCCGCCCTGCTTCCATTCGGGGAAGCTGCGGCCCATGCGTTGCTCGACCCAGTCGATCTCGTCGCGTCGCCGGCGGACCGCCGGTCGGATCAGCCGGCCATGCAGCTTGAACTTCGGGGTGGCCAGATCGCCGACCAGCGGCTCGAGCTCCATGGAATTGTTGCGCTCCAGCCCCCGACTCTCGCGCCAGACATTGCGGCAGAAGGCAAGCACGATGGCATCGCGGCCGAAGGATTCATTGGTGTTGCGCACCTCCTCGGGGCGGATCTCGATGCCGACGCGGCGACAGAAATCCTGCACCACACAGCCATTGTGCAGGGTGGCACGGTCATAGCAGACGATCTCGAGGCCCAGCTTTTCGAACTTCTCCAGACTCCTGCGGTATTGCGGTACCCAGCTGTGCGGCCGGAACCGGGTGATGCCACCGCGCCGGATCCGTTCCTGCAGGCTGCTTGCCATCGCCGATTGCGGCGCGCGGGCATAGGCGATCACACGGATGGTGTCGTGCCGGACGAGGGAGAGGAAGTCGTCGAATTCCTTCTCCCCGAGCGGCGAGAAGGCTTCGGCCGACAGCACGGCATCGCGGTCGCCGGTCTCTGCCAGCAGCCTGGCCAGACGGTCGCGAAGCTTCGGCTGCTCGCGCGCATAGGCCTCGACCGAGCCGTAGCCGAGCGAGGCGCGCAGGAATTCCGGATCCTCGAGCGCCTTCTTGATCTGCCCCGACATGTTCGGCACATCCAGATATATCAGCCTGGGCCCGCGGCCCTCGGGCAGGGCGGCGAGGCTGTCCTGAATGGCCGACGTGCCGGTCTTGTGCATGCCGACATGCAGGAACAAGGTTGCCATGCTGACCCCGAAGTCACCTGTGCGGCGCAATTGCCGGAACAGCGCCGGCCTAGCCAATGAAGGGCGCGATGGCAAGCTCGGGCTGGCGCCGGGGCCGCCCTCGGCTGTCGGCCCCGGTGATTGACAGCGGCCGGGTGCGATCGTACCCACGGCCGCCCTGCCCCCTGCGCAGGGCGGGCGGCCGGCGGATCACCGGTCCGATCGGCCCGGATCGGAGAAGGACGAATTCGGTGAACGGGGTGACGGCGTGAAATTCTCGGGACTGAAACCCGGACAGGTGGGCGCCTATATCGAAAGCGTGCGGGGCGGAGAGTTCTGGCTTTTCCAGCACATCCCGAAGACCGCCGGGTCCACCGTGGTCGCCGAGCTTGCGCGCCACCGACGGCCCTATGTCAACATCGACGTCGCCGACAACCCCGACAGGCTGCGCCGGATGCCGCTTCTGGAACAGCTGACCGCGCGCTTTCTGCGCGAACAGCGCGGGCGCAGGCTCAGCGCCTGCTCGGGGCATCTGTCGCGAAGCAACATCGATGCCATCCTGACCGAACGTCCGGAGACCCGGCTGTTCACCTTCGTCAGGGAGCCGGTTTCACGGGTCATCTCGGAGTACAATTACTGCACCAGCCCGCTGCACAACAATCCGGAAGCCTTCATCAAGCGCTACCCGACACTCGAACACTTTGCGCGCAATCGGGTTTCCCACAATTTCATGGCGAACTACATTACCGAAAATCGCGACATCGACCCCAGGGAGCTGGTCGAATACGCCTTCGAGCGGTTCGAGTTCATCGGCAGTCAGGGCTATTTCCGGCTGAGCTTCCGCCTGCTCTCGACCCTGCTGTGGCATACGAGCCGGACCGATGCGCGCGAGCGCGCCGCGGCCGAAAGGACGCGCCGCGCTGCGATTCCCCGGCATGTGCTGCAGCTGATCCGCCGCAACAACCGGGCCGATACGGCGCTCTTCGAGGCGGTCACGGCGGTCTATGATTCCTGCCGCGACGAGATCAAGCGGCACACGCGCTTCAAGCCGCCCGTCGCAACGGATTAGTGCACGTCGCACCTGATCGGGTCGACCCGCCCGTGGCGCGTGAGCCGACACGGGCATGCGCCCGCGTTCGACGGGCTTACGCGGCCCCACAGGGGCCACGGTCCCGTCTCACCCCAAGGCGGGCGCATACCCCACCCGGGCGGTCGCACGCCCTTGCGTCGGGACCGGGAGTGAATCGGATGGAATGCGACATGTTCTAGATGAAGGAACCCGGGCCGGTCCGAGCCGGCGACCCGGGATCACTTGCCGAAACGGCGCAACAGCCGCGCGAGCGGCGACTCATCGGCCCGTGGCGCGTCGTTGTTGCCCGAACCATCGGGCGCGGGATCGGACGCGCGCAGCGCATCGCGGCCCTCGGCCTTTCCGGCCGGCTTGACCGCCTTTCCGCCCGACGAGCGCGGTGGCGCGGTGCGCAGAGCGACGGCATTGAGAAACCGGTCCGTCTGCCCCTCCGCCAGTGCCACGGCGCCCTCGGAGATGCCCTGCAGCACCGCCTCCAGCCAGTCCCGGTCGGACTTCGCGAAATCGCCCAGCACATGGCCCGTCACCCGCGCCTTGTCGCCGGGATGGCCGATGCCGATGCGCACGCGGCGGAAATCGGCCCCGACATGCTGGCTCAGCGAGCGCAGCCCGTTATGCCCGGCATGGCCGCCGCCCTGCTTTACCCGCACCTTGCCCGGCGCGAGGTCGAGCTCGTCATGAAAGACGGTCAGCGCCCCGGTGCCGAGCTTGTAGAAGCGCAGCGCCGCCGCCACCGAGCGGCCGGAGAGGTTCATGAAGGTCATCGGCTTGAGCAGCAGCACCTTCTCGGCCCCCAGCCGGCCTTCGGAGGTCTCGCCCTCGAAGCGTTTCCGCCAGGGCTGAAAGCCGTGATCGGCGGCGATCCGCTCCACGGCCATGAAGCCGATATTGTGCCGCTGTCCGGCGTGCTTCGGCCCCGGATTGCCGAGGCCCACGAAGATCTGCATCGCTCGATGTCCAGAGCCGGGCACCGGACCGGCATGCGGCCCGGCCCCGGCCGGGTCTGGCAGGGTGTGGCGGCCCTACTCTTCGGAAGACTCCTCTTCGCCTTCCTCGGCCTCGGCCTCGGCTTCGGGCGCCTCCGCGCCTTCCTCCTCTTCGGCCTGCAGCGAGGACGGGGCGGCGATATTGGCGATCACGAAGTCACGATCGGCGATCACCGGCTTGGCGCCCGCGGGCAGGGTGACGTTGGAGATCTTGATCACGTCGCCAATGTCGAGGCCGCTCAGATCGACGGTGATGTGCTCGGGGATGTTCCTTGCGGTCACCCACAGCTCCACCGTCGGGCGGACCACGGTCACGGTGCCGCCGCGCCTCAGCCCCGGCGAGTCGTCGTGATTGACGAATTCGACCGGGATATCGAGGCTCACCCGGCTGCGCTCGGTCAGGCGCAGGAAGTCGACATGGATCGGAAGGTCGCGCACCACGTCGCGCTGCACCCCGCGGCAGACGACGCGCGCTTCCTTGCCATCGACCTTGAGGCGAATCAGCGAGGACATGAACCCGCCGGCATTGAGCTGCTTGAGCAGCGCGGGAAAACTGATCTGGATCGGCTGCGGGTCCTCCCCGCCGCCATAGACGACTCCGGGGACATACCCCGCCCTGCGTGCGGTGCGGGCAGCCCCTTTGCCCGTACCTGCGCGCGGCTCGGCCTCGACGATGATGTTGGCGGCCACGGTTCAGCTCCTTCGGTTGGAAAGCGGCGATCCTCCAGGGGTGTAAGCGCCGCGAAAGCGGGTCTTGTAGCGAATCGGGCGGCGAAATCAAGCGGCCCGCGTGCGGAGCGGTGGCAGGCGCACTTGCGCGGCCCGACATGGCTGCTATGAAGGGCCCGAGCCTTTCGGAGTCGCCATGGCCAGGCCCCGCGTCGCCCTGTTCGTCACCTGTCTGGTGGACCTGTTCCGCCCTGCGGTCGGCTTTGCCAGCGTGAAGCTGCTGCAGGATGCGGGCTGCACGGTCGAGGTGCCCATGGCCCAGACCTGCTGCGGCCAGCCGGGCTGGAATTCCGGCGACCGTGAGACGGCGCGCTCGGTCGCCGCGCAGGTGATCGAGACCTTCGGCGGTTACGATCATGTCGTCCTCCCCTCCGGCTCCTGCGCCGCGACCATCGTCAAGGACTATCCGCAGATGTTTCCCGAGGGCGATCCGCTGCACGAGGCTGCGGTGGCGCTGGCCGGGCGCACGCATGAGATCGTGAGCTTCCTTGTCGACGTGATGGGGGTCAAGCGCGTGTCCGCCAAGCTGCAGGCGCAGGCGACCTATCACGACAGCTGCTCGGGGCTGCGGTCGCTGGGCATCCGCGACCAGCCGCGGGCGCTGCTCGCCTCGGTCGAGGGTCTGACGCTGACCGAGATGGAGGAATCCGAGGTCTGCTGCGGCTTCGGCGGCACCTTCTGCGTCAAATACCCCGAGATTTCCACCGTCATGGCCGCCGACAAGACCCGCAACGCCGCCGCGACCGGCGCGGGTCTCCTGCTCGCCGGCGATCTGGGCTGCCTGATGAACATCGCCGGCATGGCCAGCCGCGAGGGCCGCTCCTTCCGCTGCCGTCATGTGGTCGAGGTGCTGGCCGGCCAGACCGACGGCCCGGCCATCGGCGAGGGCTGAGGGGTGGAAAGCGTCGAGACCCTGATCGTCGGCGCCGGGGTCATCGGGCTGGCCTGTGCGCGGGCGCTGGCGCGATCGGGGCGCGAGGTGGTGATCGCCGAGGCCGAAGGGCTGATCGGCTCGGTGACCAGCGCGCGCAATTCCGAGGTGATCCATGCCGGGATCTACTACCCCAGGGACAGCCTCAAGGCGCGGCTCTGCGTGCCCGGCCGACAAGCGCTCTACCGCTACTGCGCCGAGCGCCACATCTCCCACGCCCGCTGCGGCAAGCTGATCGTGGCCTGCAGCGAGGAAGAGGTCGCGCAGCTCGCCGCCATCGCCGCCCGCGCGGCGGCCAATGGCGTGGACGACATCCGGGTGCTGTCGGCGGCCGAGGCACGGGCGCTGGAGCCGGAACTGGCCTGCCATGGCGCGCTGCTCTCGCCTTCGACCGGCATCATCGACAGCCACGCCTTCATGCTCTCGCTTCTGGGCGAGGCGGAGGCAGCCGGCGCCATGCTGGCGCTGAACACGCCGGTGACCGCGGTTGCCGCGGGCGAGGACGGCTTCGTGGCCGAGACCGGCGGGGCGGCGCCGATGCGGCTGCGCGCGCGCGAGCTCGTCAATGCCGCCGGCCATGGCGCACCGCCGCTCGCCCGTGCCATCCGCGGACTGGACCCCCGCCATGTGCCGCCGCAGTTCTTCGCCCGCGGGGTCTATTTCTCGCTCGACCGGCCCAGCCCGTTCTCGCGGCTCATCTACCCGGTTCCGGTGCCCGGCGGGCTCGGCATCCATCTCACGCTCGATCTGCAAGGCCGCGCGAAGTTCGGCCCCGACCTGGAGTGGATCGAGGCCGAGGACTACACGGTCGATCCCGCCCGCGCCGACGGCTTCTATGCCGCCATCCGCCGCTACTGGCCCGGCCTGCCCGACGGTGCGCTTTCGCCCGATTATGCCGGGGTGCGGCCGAAGATCACCGGGCCGGGCGGTAGGGATGATTTCCGCATCGACGGGGCGGAGGTCCATGGCCTGCCGGGGCTGGTGGGGCTTTACGGCATCGAAAGCCCCGGCCTGACCGCCGCGCTTGCCATTGCCGGGCATGTCCGCGCCCTGCTCGATGCCGCGCGCCGCCAACCGCTGAAGGTCTCCGCATGAGTTTCGCCGCCCCCACCACGCCGTCCTTCCCGCAAAACGTGCATGAGGCGCTGCAGGACGAGAACCTGCAGGCGGCGCTGCGCGGCTCTCGCGGCGGCTTCGTCCTGCGTCGCGCCCGGGCCCGCGCGGCGCTGCCCGAGTTCGACGCGCTGCGCGATGCGGCGGCGGCGATGAAGGACCATGTGCTGGCCAGTCTCGACATCTATCTGGAACGCTACGAGGCGCAGGTGACGGCGGCCGGCGGCCAAGTCCACTGGGCCGAAACCGCCGAGGATGCCCGCCGCATCGTGCTGGAGATCTGCCGGCGCGCGGAGGCGAAGACGGTCAACAAGGGCAAGACGATGATCGCCGAGGAATGCGGCATCAACGAGCATCTGGAGGCCCATGGCATCCGCCCCGTCGAGACCGATCTCGGCGAATACATCATCCAGCTGCGCGGCGAGGCGCCGAGCCATATCATCGCGCCGGCCATCCATGTCACCGTGCCGCAGGTGCGCGAGGAGTTTCGCCGGGCGCATACCGCGCTGGCGCCCGATCGCGACCTTGAGGGGCTCGACACGCTGTTGCGCGAGGCCCGCGCGGTGCTGCGCGAGAAATATTTTCAGGCCGAGGTCGGCATCACCGGCGCCAACATGCTGATCGCCGAGACCGGGCAGAGCGTGATCGTGACCAATGAGGGCAATGGCGATCTCTCGCAGTCCCTGCCGCGCGTGCACATCGTGATGGCGAGCCTGGAAAAGATCGTGCCGGGGCTGGAGGATGCGGCGACGCTGTTGCGGGTGCTGGCGCGCTCGGCGACGGGGCAGGAGATGGCGGTCTACACCACCTTCTCGGCCGGCCCGCGCCGGGCCGAGGACCCCGACGGGCCGGAGGAATATCACGTCGTGCTGCTCGACAACGGCCGCGCGAAGATGGCCGGCACGCCGTTCCAGCCCATGCTGCGCTGCATCCGCTGCGGGGCCTGCATGAATCACTGCCCAGTCTATCAGGCGGTGGGCGGGCACGCCTATGGCTGGGTCTATCCCGGTCCGATGGGCGCAGTGCTGACGCCGTCGCTGATCGGGGTGGAGCAGGGCGGGCATCTGCCCAACGCCTCCACCTTCTGCGGCCGCTGCGAGGAGGTCTGCCCGATGCGCATCCCGCTGCCCGGCATGATGCGCGCCTGGCGCGAGCGGGAGATGGAGCGCGGGCTGGCCCCGGCCACGGCGCGCTACGGGCTGCGGATCTGGGGCTTTCTCGCCCGCCGCCCCTGGCTCTATCGCCGCGCCACCGGGGCGGCGCGCTGGGTCATGCGCCGCATGGCCCGCGGGCGGGGCCGCATCGCCCGGCTGCCGCTGGCCGGCGGCTGGACCGGGACCCGCGATTTTCCCGCCCCGCAGGGCAGAGGCTTTCTGGCGCAGTGGCAGGAGCGGAAATGAGCGCGCGGGAGGAGATACTGGCGCGCCTGCGGGCCCTCATCCGGCGCGCCGCCGGCCA
>RFIR01000298.1 GCA_003695135.1 Alphaproteobacteria bacterium
ACGCGCCGCTTCAATGAGGCCCGGGCCGGGGAGGCCCGGGAGAGGCCGGTCGGAAGATCATCATCGCGGAAAGGTTCCGGCCGCTTCAATGAGGCCCGGGCCGGGGAGGCCCGGGAGAGGCCCCGCCTCGCAAGCCGCTGAAAGGCGGGGGGGTTTCGCCACGATCGCGAGCGCTGTTCCGTTCGGCGTGAAAACTGTCCGAACCGGGGTGCCACGACATGATCGTCTGTCAAAGAACCACAAGGTTTTCAGGTCCTTGCGCCGATGCGAGCGCTCCACCGGTTTTCCGTGCCACCGCAGCGCTCGCGTCAGATGATGATGGCACGTCGCTCGATGGCTGTAAAGTTCTTGCCGAGGCTTTCCACGGCAAGGGTCACGTTCTCGGCCGGGCCGAGATCGAGGATCAGCACGTGATCCTCGCCCTACCGGATGGCGGCCTCGAGCTCCATCGCCATCTCGGACCGCCGCGACCCGCTCAACCGGCACTGGAACAGCGACAGCTGCAGCCACTGGCCATAGCCATGCATCAGCCTGAAGACGCGGCGCCAGCGCCTGGGGTCAGAGATGTCGTAGGCGACGACATAGGCGCGTTCGCGGTTCGAGCGTCGGGCGGGTGTACGGGCCATCATGATCAGCGCGGCATGTAGTGAGGAAAGTCGGGGATCTCGCCCAGCAGCCAGCGGACGAAGAGGCGGGCCTGGACGTGCAACATCCGGCGCATCGAGATGCGGTAGCCGAAGACGGGGTGGGTGGCCTCCTGGTCGAGCCGCCGCTCCCACGCGGCGATGAGCTTGCGCCGCGGGCAAGGGCAGTTCCGGCTGCTCGGTCATGCGGGGGGCGCGGCAGGGGTGACGTTGAAGTACTTGCCCACCGAGATGCGCTGCGCCCGAAGGACCACCGCGCTATGCGGGATGTTTGCAGGGTTCGGGTGGTCTGCGGCCAGTTCGGGATGCTGGAGCAGAGCGCGAATGGTTCGCAGACTGGCGGCTCGCGTCCACAGCGGCCAGGTGAATTCGATCCGTCCGTTTGCCCCGAAACGGTTCATCGGGGCCAGGACGCGCATCTGCCCCCCGCGTCTGACCGCATATACCGGAAACAGAGGCAGGCTGATGGCGGCGAGGACGTTCGCACCCAGTTCGGTAGTGATCTTGTCACCCGAGGGGTTTATCGCACGAAGGGCATAGCGCCGGTCTTCGGCGGGGTCCCATCGGAAGCCGTCGGCATTGTCCTGACGTTGCCAAGGGATGAAGAGCGCGCGGGCGACGCAGCCCATTTTCGCGCCTTGGGCGGGGGTATTCCGAAACCGTTCCAGAAAATGCTGATGGCCTTGGCCGAACATGAAGGCGAATGGGGTCGGCCAAAGCGTTCGGTCATCGCGGAGCGCGGACGGGCAGCACAGGGCATCGAGAACGGCGCGGCCCTCGGTCGCTGCGGCGTTACGCAAGCCAAGGAATTCCTCGGATGAGAACTTGAGATCCTTCGCCTCTCCGGTTGCTGCGTGGTGCGCGCATGACTTCTCAACCCCCTCCTTCGCCGCGCGGGCCACTTCCGCCTCGGTGGCCGGCTGCGCCAGCGTCAGAACCGGCCGCCAGGGCTGCGTCTCGACATCCCAGAAGGCGCGCGGGCGCCAATCAGGCCTTGCGTGCTCCAGCGCGCGCAGCAGGCCCAGAAGCGCCATGAAGGCAAGCAGGTTGTCGGGCTCGAGCCCGGCAAGCCGGTGTCGGTCGCGCGGGGTGGCGTCATCCGGTTGCCAGGCCGGCGCGGCGGGCTTTTTCGACTTGCGGGCCATCACGGCGCCTCCCCGGCCGAGGCGCGGTGATCGGCGAGCCTGAGGCAGGCCTCGAGAAAGGCGAGCCCCCAATAGCCGTAGCGCCCGTGCAGCCGGTCCATGAGCCCGGCCCAGTCGGCACCCCGCCAGTCGAAATCCAGCTTGTCGGGCCCAGGAGAGGCAGGCAGCGCCTGATCGAGCAGCGTCATGTCGAACCCGTCCCAATCGTCGTCATGGGGAAAGAACGGCCGGCCGTGGCCGTGATGCGTGCCCACCAGCCAGAGAGCAAGATCTGTGCTTTCGGACGCAAAGCCGCGCAGGCGCTGTGCCAGAAGCCGCGCCGAGGCCACCTCGTGCCGCCAGCGCTCGGGCAGCGACGCCGCGCGCCGAAGTTCACGCTGACGCGCGGGGCCGGCCCGAGCGGAGGTCTTGGCGATCGGCGCGCCACCGTCCGGCAGCCCCTCGATGGCGCGGAGCCAAAGCTGGAAGCGAGGATCCGCCTTGCCGTCGTCATGCGCGCGGCCCGCCTGTACGACTGCGTCGATGATGTCCTGCGGCAATCCCAGCGCCTCGGCGTGACGGCGGGCGAAGCCGGCAACGGCTGCGGCATGGTCGGCCAGAGTCACCGGCTCGGGCGCGAACAGACCCTCGTCGGCTTCGGTCGCTGGTATCGCGGCCGCATCCGGCGCGGCCGCAAGACCATGAGGCGCGACCAGAACCGCGCCGGCGGCCGGATCGTCGCCATAGGGCTGGGTCATGGTCAGCCGGGTTGCGTTGGACCATTCCTCAAGCCCAGTGGCTCGGGCGAGTTCAATTGCCGATGCGCCGGCTTCCAGGAGCGCAGCGATCTCGGACCAGGGCGCGGCTTCGGCTGGCCAGACCGCCGGATGCAGGCGCAGAGCCGCCCTGCGCCCGGCATAGGGACGCGCGGCGACATCGGCGATATCGGTCACCGGCGCTTGGCTGTCCGGCGACCAGCCGTATTCGTCGCAGCCGCCGCGGTCTGACCGCAGAACCACCACGTCGCCGGGCCGCAGTTCCGACATCGTCACCGGGGCCAGCTCGCCCTTTCCGCGCCAGCGCAGCACGCGGGTTTCGCTCGCGGGGACGGCGTCCGTGTCCGCGGCCACGGGAATGTCGGCAAGCCCGTCATCGGGTGCGGCTTCGCCGCCCGCCAGCCAGCGTCGCGCCACCCACAAGGGCAGACGCAGCGCTTCGGCCGGGCGCGGCGGGAGCAGCGTCAGCAGCTCGTCCAGCGCGGCGCGCGCATCGGTGTCACCGTCCAGCGCCCGGGCCTCGAGATCCGCGATGTCGCCGCGCCATACCAGCGCGATCTCGGCTTCGTCGCGAAATTCCCCGTGCAGCAATGGCGCCGGGTCGGGATCGGGAAAGGGCCGCGGTGCGGTCATGGCGAAGGCGGCCAGATCGGCCTCGCGCAAGGGCGGGGCGGCGGCCGCTGGCGACACGCAGGCATCGCCGGGCGGTGTGTCGGCGATGGCCTGGTCAAGCGGTTCCGGGCCGAAATCGACGATCTTCGCGCCGCCTTCTTTCATCGCCACCTTGTCGAGCCAGGTCCAGGTTTCGGCGGCGGCGCGGCCGTAGACGGGATCATTGACGCGCTTTCCGACCTCCTCCTTGCCGGCTAGGACAATGCCTGGCGCAGGCGCCTCGCTGCGGTTGCCCGCCCGCGCCAGTCTCCCGAAGCGCTGGCGCAGCGCATCAAGCGGGGCGATCTGGCTGATCATGGCGCCGAAATCGAAATCTGCACCGGCCTCGATGCATTGCGTCGCTACCACAAACAGCGGACGGTCGGCTTCGCAATCCCTTCCGTCGAGCCGGTCGCGCCAAGCCTTGACCAGATCGTCCCTCTCGACCGGGCGGACCCGGCCCGTCAGCAGGATGGCATCAGCCTCGTCTTCGCCGCCGAGTTGCGCGAACACCTGCCGGGCAAGCAGGACGCGGTTGACCACCACCGCGACCACGGGCGCCGCCTCGCCCCTTTTCCGCAGGATGTCGCGAAGCTCCCGCGCTGCCTTCGCGAAGGCCTCGGCGCCGACGAGGCCCTTGCGAAGCGCAACCGGCTTGCGCGCCGTCAGCCGGCGGCGGATCGCCTCCTCGTCGCGCTCTGGACCTGTCAACGCGAAGAGCCTACCACCTGCGTCATGCGGGGTGGCGGTCAGCGTCGTCCAGCCCCATGGCAGCCCGAGTGCGGGCTCGGCGCGCCTTGCACGGGCGATCGCGGCGAGCGTGTCCGCGAAGGCGCGCGACAGATGCGCCTCGTCGAGGATGAGAAGCGCGTCGCAGCCCAGCAGCCCGGCATGAACCGGCGCCATGCTGCCGCTGACCCCGTAGCCGCGGAACAGCAAGCGCGAGCCCAGCTGATCGACCGTGGTACACAGGATGGTCGGCTGGTCGGGACGCCGGGCCCAGTCCTGCTCGAGCGGCATGCCACCGCGCAGTTCGGCGATATGCAGGGGCCTGTCGCCGGAGAATGCCTTCAGCCGCGCCGCCATCCTCCCGAGGGCAGTGTCGGGCGCGGCCCGTTCCAGCGCGTCGCGGATCCGTCGCGCTCGCTCGAAGGCCTGATCGACGATGATCCGCCGATCGACCGCAAGCACGATGCGCATCGGCGCGCGCCTTTGGCGCCGGCCCGCCTCGAGCGACATATGGAACAGCGCGACATCGAGAACCGCGGTCTTGCCCGCGCCAGTCGGTGCCGCGATGGTGCCGGGCCATTTTCCCTCGGCCGCGATCTCGTCAAGGAGTCGTTCTTGCCATGCGTATGGCGGGTAGCCATGGATCGATCTGAAGACTTCCGGGAAGTCCTTGACAGCAAGGCGCGGAACTTCCGTCATCTCGAGCCCTCCGCCATGGGCAGGAACAGGCCGAGGCCGTGGAACCGCCCCGCGCCGATCAGGACCGGCCCCGCGACAGGCGCATCGAAGACCAGGCGGGCATGAACGAAGTCTCGCCGCCCGAAGCTTCGGCGCCGCGCCCAGCCCGTCCAGCGCGGGTTGCCGCCGGCAGGACGAGCCGATGGCGTGCCACGGATGGCGGCATGTTTCGTCAGCACGACGGTCTCGAGATCGGGCAGCCCGGCGCGTGGGCAGGCCGCGCGAACCAGCCCCTCGGCCTCGTTGCTGCGCTCGGGCGGGCCCGAGGATTTGAGATGCCGGTCCAGCAGAACCGGTGTCGCGCTTGCCCAGATCCTTGCCGGGCGCAGATAGCGGTCGGGATCGAGCGACTTCAACCCCGACGCCGCCGGCATAAGCCGCCATGACCATGCCTTGCCGCCCGGCGGCGCAAGGGTGAGGACCGTGCGGCCTTCGGCATCCGCCTCGCCAAGCCGGGCCAGCGCGCGCCGGAACGCCTGCCGCCGCGAAAAGGCTTCGGGCCCGGGTTCTCTCCACGCCTCCGCCTCGGCCGAAGGCGGGACCAGCGCCAGTCCCATGAGGCGGCCGTCCGAATGGGTCCAGCCGAGATTGGCCATCGGCAGGACGGCCAGATGCGCCTCGCGCGCGGGTGTGCGATCGGCCTCATGCCCCGAGATCCAGGCCGGCGCCACGCTTCCATTGGCCTTGGTCCATGCTTCCATCAGCGCAAGCCGCATTGCCTCCGCAAGCGCGGCCTGCGCGCGCAAGTCCGGCCGCTCGCCGCCGGCATGTTCGAACACGACCCAGTCGGCGGGATCGGCGGCAAAGGGCCGTGGCGATGGCGGCTCCGCAGGGACGCGTCGCAAACGGACCGCAGGGCGCGGGCGCGCATTGACATCGCCGGCCATGTGACGGGCGTGCAGGGATTCGAGTTCTCCAAGCCGCCCCGGATAGGGGGCCCTGCTGGCGGCACGCTGTTCACCGGGTGCGTCATC
>RFIR01000299.1 GCA_003695135.1 Alphaproteobacteria bacterium
AACCGCACCCAGGCCGATACGCGGCTGTCGGCGGTGACCTCGGACAACGTGACCGGCGGGCGCAAGGTGGCCGAATTCCTGCTGGCAGGCGGGCATGAGCGTATCGCCTATATCGCCGGATGGGAGGGCGCCTCGACCCAGCGCGACCGCGAGCTCGGCTTCACCGCCGCGCTGCAGGCGGCGGGGCTGCACCTCTTCGACCGCGGCGTCGGCGATTTCACCCCCCATGAGGCGCGCGCGGCAACGCTGCGCATGTTCGCCGGCGCCGAGAAACCCGATGCGGTGTTCGTGGCCAATGACCACATGGCCTTCGCGGTCATGGACACGCTGCGCCACGAGATGGGCCTGCGTGTGCCCGAGGACGTCTCGGTGGTGGGCTATGACGACGTGCCCGCCGCGGCCTGGCTGTCCTATAACCTGACCACGGTCCGCCAGCCCGCCAACCGCATGGTGGCCGAGACCGTCAAGACGCTGATCGAGCAGATCGAGAACCCGGATGCCGAACCGCATCGCGTGGCCATAGACGGGCCGCTGGTGGTGCGCCGCTCGGCCCGGATACCGGAGGGGTGGAGTTGAAGGGGTTCGATCCGAAGTTCCGGGATTTTCCCGACTACATCATCGGCATCACCCGCGAGATCTGGGAGGATCGCGGCGTCGCCACGCTCAACCGCTACTACGCGCCCGACATCAAGGTGCGCTCGCCCATGGGCATCCAGCACGGCAATCAGGCGGTGATCGCCGCGACCATGGCGACGCTGAGCGAGTTTCCCGACCGCAGGCTTTACGCCGAGGACGTGATCTGGTCGGACGATCCCGAACACGGGCTCCTGTCCTCGCACCGGCTGATCACAACCGCGACGCATACCCGCGACGGCGCCTTCGGCCCGGCCACCGGCCGGCGCTGGACGGTGCGGGTCATCGCCGATTGCGCCGCGCGCGAGAACTGCATCTATGACGAATGGCTGGTGCGCGACTATGGCGGCATCCTGCGCCAGATCGGCATCACACCGCGCGAGCATGCCGCGCGGCTGATCGAGGAGGAAGGCGGGCCGGAGGCGGCGGCCCCGGTCTTCCTGCCCGAAAACGATGCGCCCCCCGCCTATCGCGGCCGGGGCAACGACAATCGCTGGGGCGCGCGCTATGCCGATACCCTGCGCCGGATCATGGACAAGGATTTCAACCACATCCTGAGCGAATACGACCGGGCGGTGATCGGCGAATATGCCGGCGCGCACCCGGTGCTGGGCCGGGCAGGGGTGGTGGAGTTCTGGCTGGGGCTGCGCTCGGCCTTTCCCGATGCCGAATTCGCCATCCATCACCGGATCGGCATGGAGGCCGGCATGCTGCCGCCGCGCGCCGCGGTCCGCTGGTCGCTCGACGGCGTGCATTCCGGCTGGGGCAGCTTCGGCCGGCCCACAGGCGCGCGGGTGCATGTCTTCGGCATTTCGCATGCCGAATACGGCCCCTTCGGACCCGACGGGGTCAGCCTTCGGCGGGAATGCGCGCTTTATGACGAGGTGGCGATCTGGAAACAGATCCTGATGCATCGAGGCAAGCAATGACACCTGAAGAGCTGAAGGCCCGCATCGTCCGCTATGGCGAGCTGATCCCCTGCCATACCGCCTTCATCGACACCCACACGCCGGGTTCGGACCAGAAGGAGAATTTCACCATCATCGGCGGCGGCGTGTCCGAAAGCCCCGACCAGCACGTGCACATCTCCATCCCGCACGGCTTCAACATCGGTGCTGCCGGCCAGCCGCCGAAATGCCGCAACTCGCTGCATTCGCACCGCACGGCCGAGGTGTTCTTCGTGCTCAAGGGCCGCTGGCGCTTCTTCTGGGGACGCTGGGGCAGCGCGGGCGAGGTGGTGCTGGAGGAAGGCGACATCTTCAACATCCCCACCGGCATCTTCCGCGGCTTCGAGAATATCGGGCTGGATTACGGGATGATCATGGCGATCCTCGGCGGCGACGATGCCGGCGGCGGGGTGATCTGGGCGCCGCAGGTGATCGAGGAGGCGCGCGATCACGGGCTGGTGCTGGGCGAGAACGGCGTGCTCTATGACAGCGAGAAGGGCCAGAGCCTGCCCGAGGGCGTCGCTCCCATGCCGCTCCTGACCGAGGAGGAGCTGCGGGACTTTCCCGAGCCGACCGCCGCCGAGGTGGTGCCCGACTATGTCGCCCGCTACTGGGATCTGGTGGCGCTGGCCGATCCCGAGCCGGCCACGGTGATCGGCGAGACCGGTCTGCTGCGCGACCGCCCCGGCTTCGAGGTCAGCTTCCTCTCCCGGGCCTCGGCCATCCGGCAGATGGAGGAACGTGACCGGCCGACCGTGCTGATGCCGGTGCAGGGGCACTGGCGGGTGAGCTGGCCAGAAGGCAGCGTGACCTTGGCGCCGGGCGACACGATGAGCGTGCCGGAAAACCTGCCCCATTGCGTCGAGCCCTCGATGACAGGCGCGGCCGCGCTCTATCGCGTCATCGCCACCGATGATCCTGCCGGGCCGACCTGGACCGGCTGGCGCGACGCCGGAAGGGGCTGAATGCCGCAGGATTTGTGCGCAAACGCCCAAGTTCAGTGATGGATATTGCGCCGTATTGCGATTATCGTCGTAGATGCTTGCGTCACTTCGAGGACAATGCCATGAAACCTGTCGTGCTTGCGGCCGTGCTGGCCCTGTCAGTCGCGCTCCCGGGAAATGTCCAGGCAGCCGACATCCTGGGCACCCGCGAGGTCGCCTATCGCTCGGAGAGGGACGTGATCAACGTGCCGGGCCGGAAGCGGTACCGCGAGGTTCAGCTGTGCGTGAAGCGTCACGCCGTTCGGTTCCGCGATGTCGACGTGGTGTTCGGCAATGGCAGCCGTCAGAACCTGGTCATTCGCCGGATCATCCCAAAGGGCTCATGCACGCGCTGGATCGATATGAAGGGCAGGCGGCGGGACATCCTGCGCATCGTCCTGCGCTATGATACCTATGGCGACCGCGGACCGCGCGCGCTGGTGACAGCGCGCGCCCGCTGAGCCCCCGCCCATCGAGCCGGGGGCCTGCACGCCCGATTCGCTGCACGGAAGACCCTGCCGAGGGGCGGCCGGCAGAGGCCGGATGTCCTTGAGCGTGATGTTTCGCGCGGCAAACCCCGCTTTCCCGTCCAATCCCTGACCGAGGTGACCCGACCAAGGTCGGTCCGGCCCGGCGAATAGGTCCGAGCCGGTTTGGCAGAGGTCCGCCCCTACTGTCCCATGCCCCAACGGCCGGCGATATTCGGGGCATCGAGACAACGGGAGATCCGCGATGAAACCGATCGGCAAGAGACTGCTTCTGTCCACTGCCACCTTCGGCCTGGCGATGACGCTGGGTCTGCCCCTGCCCCGGAACCTCAATCCGGTGGGACCGGCCTTCACCCTCGCCCCGACCGCGGCGCTGGCCCGCAGGGGCGGCCGCGACGAGGGTCGTGACGACCGCGACGACAACAGCGGCCGCGACGACAACAGCGGCCGCGATGACGACAGCGGCCGCGATGACGACAGCTCCGACGACAACAGCGGCCGTGATGACGACAGCTCCGACGACCGCAGCAGGGATCGCAGCCGCGACCGCAGCCGTGATCGCAGCCATGACCACAGCCGCGATGACCACCACCGCCGCGGGCGCGACCGCGACCGCCGTTCGCGCGACGATCGTGGCATCAAGGCCGAGATCAACGGCACCAATATCGAGGTCACCTTTGCCGACGGCACCAGGGCCGAGATCACCAATGGCCGGTTCGAGCTCAAGGACGCCAACAATCGCACCATCGTCGAGCGCAGCGCCACGCCGGCCGACCGGGCGCGCCTCACCTCGGCCGTCGACCAGCTCGGCCGCGATGCCATCGCCGATATCTCGCGCAGCGATCCGGTGAAGTTCGAGGCTGTGGGCCGCAATCTCGAAGTGGTCTATGCCAATGGCTGGAAGGAGGAGATCCATGCCGGGCGCTACGAGCTCAAGGATGCGGCCAACCGCACGGTGATCGAGCGCGCCGCGACCCAGGCCGACCGCGACCGGATCCGCGAGGCGCTGACGCGCTGAAGCGGGCCGGTGCGCGCCGGGCGCCGGGGCGACCGGTCGATGACCGGGCCGGCCCCGGCCATCTGCGAGGGCGGTTGCGTCCGGCGGCCGGACAGGCGATCCTGCCCGGCCCGACATCTCCTTTGGGTCATGCGCATGAAGCTCCTCGCAGCCCTCTCCGGATTCTGGACGCGTTCGAGCCTGCTGCGCCGCTTCGTCCTGGCCGGCTCCGCGGTGCTTCTGCTCAACATGCTGGCCACCGGTTTCTGGGTCTCGGAACGCATCGCCGATGGCGTCCTGCGCCAGAGCGGCATCAACAGCGCCCATTTCGTCGAGAGCGTGCTGGCGCCGCTGATCCAGGAGCTCGGCAATGCCGACCGGCTGTCGCGCGGTGCGCTGCGGGCGCTGGAGGAGCTCACCGCCGCGCCCCCGCTCAAGGGCCGGGTGGTGGCGCTGAAGATCTGGAAGCGGGGCGGCCGGGTGGTCTATGCCACCGATACCGAGCTGATCGGCCGGGTCTTCGAGCCTTCCCCCTCGCTGAAGGCGGCCTGGCAGGGGCAGGTCGCCACCGAATTCGACGAGCTGGAGGCCCCCGAAAGCGTGGCCGAGGCCGCGCTCGGCCTGCCGCTGGTGGAAATCTACGCCCCGGTTCGCGCCGTATGGTCGGGCGAGGTGATCGCGGTGTTCGAGTTCTACGAGATTGCCGATGCGCTGCGCGACGAGATCGCCGCGGCCCGGCGCAACAGCTGGCTGCTGGTCGCCGCCGTCACCC
>RFIR01000300.1 GCA_003695135.1 Alphaproteobacteria bacterium
ACATGGGGGTATTTCTCGGTCTCGGCCAGCCGGTATTGCCTCAGCCCCTTTCCCGAGACCCAGCGCCCCAGCGTGTTGCGGATCTCCTCGGGCGGGAACATCACCGACATGAAGCGATCGAGCGCATCGGAATAGGAGATCATGCCGCAGGCGGCGGCGAAGGAAACCGTCCGGTCGCGCGCGAAGCCATCGAATTCGGGATCGAGCAGCGCGGTCAGGATCTGCCGGGCGCGATCGGCGCGGAAATTGAGGAACATCAGCCCGTCGCCGTCGCGCATGCCGCGATGGCCGCGCAGGCAGGTGGGCTGGATGAACTCGTCGCTTTCGCCGCGGTCATAGGCGCCGGCCACCGCCTCGGCCGCCGAATAGGCGCCGCGCCCCTCGGCCTCGACCATGGCGCGCCAGGCCTTCCCGACCCGCTCCCAGCGCTTGTCGCGATCCATGGCGTAATAGCGGCCGATGACGGTGGCGATGCGCGCGCCCTCCGGCAGCGCCTCCTCGAGCTCCCGCAACTGGTCGATCGCCGATTTCGGCGGCACGTCGCGGCCATCGGTAAAGGCATGGATCGCCACCGGAATGCCCGCCGCGGCGACGAGTTTCGCCGCCTCGGCGATATGGCGCTGATGCGCATGCACGCCCCCGGGCGAGGCCAGCCCCATCAGATGGGCGGTGCCGCCGCTCTCGCGCATCCGGGCGATGAAATCGTTGAGCGCCGGGTTGCGGGCGAAGCTGCCATCGGCGATCGCGTTGTCGATGCGCGGCAGGTCCATCCACACCACCCGGCCGGCGCCGATATTCATGTGACCGACCTCGGAATTGCCCATCTGCCCCTCGGGCAACCCGACCGCCGGCCCGTACGGGATCAGCGTGGCGTTGGGACATCCCGCCATCAGCGCGTCGAAATTCGGGGTCCGGGCCAGGGCGACGGCATTGGCCTCGCGTTCGGCGCGCAGCCCCCAGCCGTCGAGGATGCACAACACCACCGGTTTCGGTCTCATCTGCCCGGCCTCCGTTTTATCTTGGCGCCGGTCTAGACCCGACGGCAGCTGCCGGCAAGGCGTCAGCCGCGGTGGTAGGGGGTTCCGGCCAGGATCGAAGCGGCACGATAGAGCTGCTCGGCCAGCATCACCCGCACCAGCCGGTGCGGCCAGACCATCGGTCCCAGCGACAGGGTGAAATCCGCCCTTTCGCGCAGCGCCGGCGCCAGCCCGTCCGCCCCGCCGATGGCGAGGCACAGATGACGGGCGCCGCCATCGCGCAAACCGGCGATCCGGCATGCGAAGGCCGGCGAGCCGAGTGCATCCCCCCGCTCGTCAAGCGCCCATAGCGCGGCTCCTTCGGGAATCGCGGCGGCCAGCAGCGCCCCTTGCGCCGCCCGGTCCTGCGCCTTGCGTTCGTCGATTTCGCTGACCGTTGCCGGGCCGAGCCCCAGCGGGCGCCCGGTGCGGTCAAAGCGCTGCAGGTAGTCGGCCGTCAGTGCGGCCTCGGGGCTGCGCCGCAGCCGACCCACGGCGCAGATCGTCACGCGCATGCGCGCCGGCTCAGGCCGACCCCACCGCCCGGGTCAGGGCCTCGTTCCGCGGCATCCACATCTTCTCGAGCTGGTAGAACTCCCGCACCTCGGGGCGGAAGACATGCACCACCACATCGCCGGTGTCGATCAGCACCCAGTCGGCGGCCTCCAGCCCCTCGGCGCGGGGCCGCAGCCCGGTTCTCTGCTTGACCCGCTCCATCAGATGCTCGGCGATCGCCGCCACCTGACGGGTGGAGCGGCCCGAGGCGATGACCATGAAATCGGCCACGCTCGACCGTCCGCGCAGGTCGATCTGCACGATGTCCTCGGCCTTGTCTTCAGAAAGAGAGTCCAGCACGAGCGAGAGCATCTCCGCGCTCTCGATTCCGGTGACGCCATCCACTCCGCTCACCGGTAATGCGGGCTTTGTCTCGCCCGCACGCGCAAGGTCAGACAGCAGTCCATCCTCCATAAAGGCGGCATCTCGACGGATGCCCACGGTTCAAATGTAATGCAGAACCGCGCCGCGCTCAAGTGAATCGGGCGATTGCACGCGATTGCGCCCGGTCGCCTCAGGATGGCTGGCGCACCAGCTTCTCGTAATCCTCGGCAATGGTGCGCGCCAGAACCCCGACCTCGAAATTGTAATCGCCGATCTCGCCGACCGGCGTGACCTCGGCCGCGGTCCCGGTCAGCCAGCACTGCTCGAAATCCTCCAGCTCGCGCGGCTCGATATGGCGCTCGACCACCTCGATCTGTCGGGCCTTGAGCAGCTCGATCACCGTCTGGCGGGTGATGCCGTTCAGAATGCAGTCGGTGGTCGGGGTGAAGACGCGGCCCTCCTTTGCGAAGAAGATGTTGGCGCCGGTCGCCTCGGCCACATGGCCGCGATAGTCGAAGAACAGCGCATCCGAATAGCCCTTGGCCGCGGCGGCATGCTTGGACAGGGTGCAGATCATGTAGAGACCGGCCGCCTTGGCGTGGACCGGAATGGTCTCGGGCGAGGGGCGCTTCCACTTGGCGATGTCGAGCCGGGCGCCACGGGTCTTGGCATCGCCGTAATAGGCGCCCCATTCCCACACCGCGACCGCCATGTGCACCGGGTTGGCGGCCGAGGCCACGCCCATGTCAGGGCCCGAGCCGCGCCAGCAGACCGGGCGGACATAGGCGTCGGTCAGCCCGTTGGCCTCCAGCGCCGTCCGCTTGGCCTGCTCGATCTCGTCGATGTCATAGGGGATGGGAATGTCGAGCGCCTCGCAGGATTTCAAGAGCCGCGCCGAATGCTCGCGGCTCTTGAAGATGCGCCCGCCATAGCTGCGCTCCCCCTCGAAGACCGAGGAAGCGTAATGCAGCGCATGGGTCAGCACATGCACCCTGGCGTCGCGCCACGGAACCAGTTCGCCATCGAGCCAGATGGCCCCGTCGCGGTCGTCATAGGGCTGTGCCATGGTGTTTCTCCCCTTGGCGGAGCTGCGAGCCTTTGCAGATGTTGCGAAAAACCTGCCGGAGCCGACAGGATGTTTCAATTTCCGGTTATCTGGCTAGCATTTGCCTGTTGGAATGTCAACATCTCTGACGTAAACTGTGATCGACACTGGCAAGAGGGGACTGGACATGTCGCTGCCCGCTTCAGGCAATGCGCCCGGCGCCTCGCTGTCGCGCGGCGAACCGGCGCTGTTTCTGACCGACGACCAGCTGCGCCAGGGCATCGAGCTGATGTTCTTCGCCTATCAGGCCTTCACCTCCGATCCCGACCGGATCCTCGCCGAATACGGCTATGGCCGGGCCCATCACCGCGCGATCCATTTCATCAATCGCTGGCCGGGGCTGACCGTGGCGGATCTGATCGACATTCTCGGCGTCACCAAGCAGTCGCTCAACCGCGTGCTGCGCCAGCTGATCGAGGACGGGCTGGTGGAAAGCCGGGTCGGACAGAAGGACCGCCGCAACCGCAACCTGCACCTGTCCGAGCGCGGCGCGGCGCTGGAACGGGTGCTGTCGGAGGCGCAGCGCGAACGCGTCCGCCGGGCCTATCGCGAGGCGGGATCGGAGGCGGTGGCCGGGTTTCGCGCCGTGCTGGAGCGGATGATGGATGCCGACAAGCGCGACCGGGTGCTGAAGCTGGTCGACAGGAGGGAGGGATGACCGCGCCGGTCCGCGACATGCACATCCTCGTCGTCGATGACGACGAGCGCATCCGCCAGCTGCTGTCGCGCTTTCTGGTCCGCAACGGCTTCTGGGTCACGCCGGCCCGCGACGCCGCCCATGCGCGGCGGCTGATGAAGGGGCTGGAATTCGATCTGCTGATCGTCGACGTGATGATGCCGGGCGAGGACGGCTTCGCCTTCACCCGCAGCGTGAAGGAAGAGAGTGACACGCCGGTGATCCTGCTGACCGCGCGCGGCGAGACCGGAGACCGCATCAACGGGCTGGAGATGGGGGCCGACGACTATCTCGCCAAGCCGTTCGAGCCGCGCGAGCTCTTGCTGCGCATCAACGCGGTGCTGCGCCGTGCCACCCCGCCCGAGCCGCAGGAGGAGCCGCCGCGCTCGATCATGCTGGGCGATGTACGCTATGACGCCACCCGCGCCGAGCTGTGGCGCGGCGAGGAACGGGTGCGGCTGACCACCACCGAGATCGCGCTGATGCGGGTGCTGTCGGCCTCGCCGCATGTGCCGATAAGCCGGGCGCGGCTGGTCGAGGAGCTCGGCCATGAGGAAGGCACGGTGCAGGAACGCGCGGTCGACGTGCAGATCACCCGGCTCAGGCGCAAGATCGAGGCCGATCCGAAATCGCCCCGCTACCTGCAGACGGTGCGCGGCGCGGGCTACATGCTGGCACCGGATTGAGACGCGCGCGGCGCCCGGCGCCTTCTCACGGCTTCAACGGTTTCGCCGGCGCAGGAGCCTGCCCGTCATAACCGCCCCAGACCGACTGATCGTAATGGATCACCGCGCCTGTGATCATGCCGCTGTCCTCGGAGGCCAGCCACAGCACCGCGCGCGCGACCTCGGCGGGGTCGAGCAACCGGCCGAAAGGCAAGGCGGCGCGGGCCTTCTCCTCCCAGTGCGGATCGCCCGATTCGGCCAGCTGCAGCTCGCGTTCGTGATCGGAGGCCATCCAGCCGATATCGAGCTGGTTGACATGGATGCGGTTGCGCATCAGCGCGAAGCCCGCATGGCGGGTCAGCGTTGCCAGCGCCCCCTTCGAGGCGCTGTAGGGGGCAAGGAAGGGCTGGCCCGCGCGTTCGGAGGTCGAGCCGATATTGACGATCCGCCCCTCCACCCCCTCGCGCTCCATCACCTTCACCGCATCCTGCATCAGGAAGAAGGGCGCGCGGACATTGACCGCGAACATGCGGTCGAAGAGCTCGGGCGTGGTGTTCAGCAGATTGCCCCGGTCGGTCAGCCCGGCAGCATTGACCAGGATGTCGATGCGCCCGAAGCGGGCATCGGCCGCAGGCACGATCCGGCGGACCGCGTCGATCTCGCCGAGATCGGCGGCGATCATCTCCACCGGCACGCCGGTTTCGGCCGTGATCTCCTCCGCGACCTTGCGGCCCTTGTCCACGCCGCGCCCGACGATGGCGATACCGGCCGCGCCTGCCTGTGCGAATTGCCGCGCGACCGCCGCGCCGAGCCCCTGGGTACCGCCGGTCACCAGCGCGATCTTGCCGTCAATCCGGTTCATCTCCGTCCCTCGCGAATGGGATCCAACGCTTCCAATCCTGGCCCAAAGAGAAGAAACCAGGGCCGAGGGCGGTGCCCGACCCTGGGAGGGCGCGGCAAATCGGTTGGTAGGGGTATATCAGCTCTGTCAAGCCTGCCGACCGTGTCCGTGACCGCCGTTGCAATGCGCCCTCCCGGGGGGAGGGTCGGGCGCCGCCCGGCTGCGCCGGGCGTGGCCGGTGCCGCCCGCATCGCTGCACCCGCAAGCGTCCGGGTCCCGCCACACCTCACACCCCCAGCCGCTGTTTGCGGCGGAATTCCTCCTGCGCCCGGCGCGCCTCGCGCACGGCCTCGCGCGGCGAGACCTCCGGCACGCCGACATACCAGTCCGCCCCGCCGGGGGTCCAGGCATGGGCGTCGGAGGCGATGCTCAGCACCGTGGTCGCGTCGGTGGTCTGCGCCCATTCCAGCGCCGCCTCCAGATCGGCGAGGCTGTCGCAATGGCGGGCATGGGCGCCCATCGCCCGGGCATGGGCGGCGAAATCGACATGGGGCGGGGCTTCGCGGTTTGCGACCCGGCAATCGGTGAACAGATTGTTGAACCCCGCCCCGCCCATGCCGGTCTGCAACCGGTTGATCACCGCGAAACCGCCATTGTCGCAGACCACCACGATCATCTTGTGGCCCGACAGCACCGAGGAATAGATGTCGGAATTCATCATCAGATAGGCACCGTCGCCGACCAGAACGATCGGCGTGCCCTGCCCGGCCATGGCCATGGCATGGCCCCAGCCGCCGGCGATCTCGTAGCCCATGCAGGAATAGCCGAACTCGCAGTCGAAGGTGCCGGGGCGCTTGACGCGCCAGTTCTTCACCGTCTCGCCCGGCAGGCCGCCTGCGGCGGTGACAACGACGTCCTCGGGCCGCGCCGCCCGGTTGACCGCCGCGATCACCTGGGCATAGCTCGGCACCGCCACATTGCTCGGCGCCTGACGGGCATCGAGCATCGCGTTCCATTCGGCATAGAGCCTCTGCGCCTCGGCCATCCGGGCCGGGTCGCAGCGCCACTCGCCCAGCGCGGCGTCGAGCTCTGCCAGCGCCTCCAGCGCGTCGCCGACCACCGCGACCGCGCGGTGCTTCATCGCGTCGAAGCGGGCGGCGTTGATGCCGATGATGCGGGCATCGGGCGCGAAGGTGGTCCAGGAGCCGGTGGTGAAATCCTGCAGCCGCGTGCCCAGCGCGACCACCACATCGGCGCTTTCGGCCAGCGCCCTGGCCGCATCGGTGCCCTCGATGCCGATGGCGCCGACATGGGCGGGGTGGTCATGGACCACCGCACCCTTGCCTGCGATGGTCTCGGCCATCGGTATGCCGCGCCGTGTCGCGAAATCGGCCAGCGCCTCGCCGGCCCCCGAATACCGCACCCCGCCGCCGGAGATGATCAGCGGCCTGCGAGCGGTTTGCAGCAGCGCCGCCGCCGCCGCCACCTGATCGCGCGAGGGGCGCGGGCGCGGGATGGTCCATGTGGTCTCGGCGAAGAACGCCTCGGGATAGTCGAAGGCGAGTTCCTGAACGTCCTGCGGCAGGCCGAGGAAGGCCGGGCCGCAATCGGCCGGATCCAGCATGGTCGCCACCGCCTGCGGCAGGCTGGTCAGGATCTGCGCCGGATGGGTGATCCGGTCCCAATAGCGGGTCACGGCGCGGAAACTGTCATTGACGGTGGTGGAGGGGTTTCCGAAATGCTCGACCTGCTGCAGCACCGGATCGGGCAGGCGGTTGGTGAAGGTGTCCCCGCTCAGCAGCAGTACCGGCAGGCGGTTGGCATGGGCCACGGCCGCGGCGGTGACCATGTTGGTCGCGCCCGGGCCGATGGAGCTGGTGGCGATCATGATCTGACGGCGCAACTTCGCCTTGGCATAGGCGATGGCCGCCAGCGCCATGGACTGCTCGTTCTGCCCCCGCCAGGTGGGCAGGCGATCCTGCACCCGCTCCAGCGCCTCGGCGAGGCAGGTGACGTTGCCGTGCCCGAAGATGCCGAACACCCCGGCAAAGAGCGGCTGCCGCTCGCCCCCGCTCTCGATGAACTGGTTGGTGAGATAGCGCACCAGAGCCTGCGCCATGGTCAGGCGCACGGTGTTGCCGGCCATCGTTCCATCCTCCCGCATTACCGTTCTTCGCAGCTTAGGAAATGAATATTGACATGGCAATGCAGTTGCAATGATTATTGCAGACGGGTGCCCGGCAAGCGGCAACGGGCCGGCGCCCGCGGCGATGGGGGAAGAGCGCCATGGCGCAGTCCAGACCGCAACTCGGGATCGGCCTCATCGGCAGCGGCTTCATGGGCCGGGCGCATGCCTTCGGCTACACCATGGCACCGCGCGTGTTCGATCTGCCCGCCGCGCTCGATCTGCGTCTCCTGGCCGATGTCACGGAAGACGCCGCCGCGGAGGCCGCGCACGCCTTCGGCTTTGCCCGGTCGACCGGCGACTGGCGCGCACTCATCAGCGATCCCGATATCGACATCGTCTCGATCACCGCGCCCAATGCGCTGCACCGCGAGATGGCTCTGGCCGCCATTGCCGCCGGCAAGCATGTCCATTGCGAAAAGCCGCTGGCGCCGACAGCGGCCGAGGCCGCCGAGATGGCCGCGGCTGCCGAGGCGGCAGGGGTCAAGACCCAGGTCGGCTTCAACTATCTCTGCAACCCGATGCTGCGGCTGGCGCGCGAGATGATCGAAGCGGGCGAGCTGGGCGAGATCCGCAGCTATCGCGGCATCCATGCCGAGGACTACATGGCCGATGCCGAAAGCCCCTTCACCTTTCGCCACGATCCCGCCGGCGGCGGCGCGCTGGCCGATCTGGGCAGCCATGCGCTGGCCACCGCCGAGTTCCTGCTGGGTCCGATCGCCGAGGTGATGGGCGATTGCGTGACCGTGATCGACGCACGCCCCGATGGCAAGGGCGGGCGGCGCCGGGTCGAGGTCGACGATATCGGCCGCGCCTTCCTGCGCTTTGCCAGTGGCGCCACCGGCTCCATCGAGGGCAACTGGATCGCCACCGGGCGCAAGATGCAGCATGATTTCGAGGTCTACGGGAGCCGGGGCGCGCTCGCCTTCAGCCAGGAACGCTTCAACGAGCTGAGGTTCTTCTCCACCGCCGATGCGCCGGGCCGGCAGGGTTTTCGCCGCATCGAGGCGGGCCCGGATCACCCGCCCTATGGCCGGTTCTGCGTCGCGCCCGGCCATCAGATCGGCTTCAACGATCTCAAGGCCATCGAGATGGCCGGTTTCGTGCAGGCCATTGCCGGCGCGGCGCCCGAACCCTTCAACTTCCGGGCCGGGGAACGCATCCAGATGCTGGTTGAGACCATCCGGCGTTCGTCGCGCGAGCGCAGCTGGCTGAGTGTGGGAGGCTGAGATGGACAGGATACGCTATGGCGTGGTCGGCGCCGGCTGGATCTCGCAGATCGCCTTCATGCCCGGGGTCGACATGACCGGAAATTCCACCATGACCGCCATCGTCAGCGGCGATGCCGACAAGGCGCGACGGCTGGCCGAGTTCTACGGCATCGGGCACGTCTACCCCTACGCGCAGTATGACGAGATGCTGGCAGGCGACATCGTCGATGCGGTCTATGTCGCGTTGCCCAACTCGATGCACGCCGACTATGCGATCCGTGCCGCGCGGGCCGGCAAACACGTGCTGGTCGAAAAGCCGCTGGCGGTGAGCGAGGAGGAATGCACCGCGATGATCGCGGCGGCGCGAGAGGCGGGCGTGTTCCTGATGACCGCCTACCGGCTGCACAACGAGCCCTGCACGGTGGAGGTGCTGGAACGCATCCGCGCCGGTGCCATCGGCGAGCCGCGCATGTTCGCCTCGGTCTTCTCTTTTCAGGCCGCGCCCGACAATCACCGCCTCAAGCCCGCGCATTGGGGCGGGCCGCTACAGGATATCGGCGTCTACTGCCTCAACGCGGCCCGGCATGTGTTCGCCGCCGAGCCGATCGAGGCGGTGGCGATGAAAAGCCATGGCGAGGATCCGCGCTTTGCCGAGGTCGAGGAGATGGTCGCGGCCAGCTTGCGCTTTCCCGGCGGGCGGCTGGCGCAGTTCTGCGCCGGTTTCGGGGCCGCCACGCTCGATACCTACCGCATCGCCGGCACCGAGGGCGAGATCGCGGTCGAGACCGCCTACGAGTTCCAGACGCCGACGCTGATGCGGCTGTCGCGTGGCGGCGAGGTTGTCGAGCACCTGTTTCCCCGCACCGATCAATTCGCCGGGCAGACGGGCTATTTCTCCGATTGCATCCTGAAGGGCGAGGCGCCGGAGGCCGATGGCGAAGAGGGGCTCGCGGATGTGCGCGCGCTGATCGCCATCGAAAACGCCGCACGCACCGGCCTGCCGCAGCCGGTGCATTCGCCGCCGCGGCCGCGGCATCCGACACCGGACATGGTGCGGCGGTTTCCGCCCACCGACCGGCGGCTGATGCTGTAGCTGCGGGCGGTTGCGGAAGGGCAGGCAGGATGCGGTGGCCGATGGGAGCGCGGGGGGCATGAGCGGAAAACCCCGCACACCGCCGCAGGATTACGAGGCGCTCATCCGCCTGATCCACGAGCGCCACGAGGCGATGAGCCGGACCTATCAGACCATCTCGGTCTATCTCACCCAGAACCCCAACGAGATCGCGGTGTTTCCGGTCAACACCATCGCCGAACGCTGCGGCGTGCATGCCTCCAGCTTCGTCCGCTTCGCCCAGTCGCTGGGCTATGACGGGTTTCGCGACCTGCAGCGGCTGTTCCAGAAGCGGCTGGAGACGGCGGCGCCGGGCTTCGAGGCGCGGGTGCGGGCGCTGGAGGAGGATCTGGAGAATCGCGACGACCGCTCGGACATGGGGTTCCTGCGCGAGCTGGTGGTCCGGGACATCGCCTCGCTGAAGGAGCTGCTGGAGGATGTCACGGCCGAGCATCTGGCCACGGCGGCCGATCTACTGCACCGTGCCGATGCCGTGTTCCTGCTCGGCCAGCTGCGCTCGGCCCCGGTAGTGGAGTTCCTGCGCTACATGCTGACCATGATCGGCAAGCGCTGCGTGCTGCTCGATCCCTCCGGCGGGCTGGCCACCCACATGGCGCGGACCATGGGCGGGGACGACGTGCTGCTGGCGGTCTCGTTCCGCTTCTACGCCAACGAGGTGGTGTCGATCGTCGAGGATGCGGCGCGCCGCAAACGCCCGGTCATCGCCATCACCGACAGTACGCTCTCGCCTCTGGCCCGTTCGGCCCGGGTGCTGTTCACCGTGCCCGAACATCGCCACAGCTTCTCGCGCTCGCTGGCCGCACCGATGTGCATCTCGCAGGCGCTGGTGCTGGCCACGGCCGCGCGGATGCAGGAGGGCGAGGACCGCCCGCGGATCCCCACCGTCACCGAGACCTGAGGACCCGGCCCGTCGGCAACCGCGTCCGCCGCGCATCTCGCGCGACAAATTGACGGCGCGGCGGGGTTCTTGAAATCGCCGCGGCGGCGGAACACCTTCAGGATGGATGCTGCAGTGCAGCATGGGCGCGAGGGGCATCCCCCTCGGCCATCCTCCTGTATCGGGGAGACCCGTCATGCCAGAGACACAGGCGCGACCGGAAACCGAACTCGACATCAGGCTGCATGCCGCCGAGGCGAGGCTGACGGGCGGCCTGTCCCCGGTTGCCGGCTGGCTGGCATGGAGCGACTGGGCACTGCATCTGGCCAATGCGCCCGGCAAGCTGTCGCAGACGGTGGCAGCGGCGGTCGGGCACTGGCTGGCCGGAGAGGTCGGAGAGGCCGGCGCACCACGCGCGCGCGTCGAGGACCGCCGCTTCGACGCGCCGGCCTGGGCGGGCTGGCCCTTCGCGCAATTTGCCGCGACCCAGCATCTGGCCGAAGCCTTCTGGAACGACCTCACCACCGCCGTGCCCGGTGTCTCGAGGCATCACGAGGACATGGTCCGCTTCGGCGCGCAGCAATGGCTCGACATGATGTCGCCGTCGAACTTTCCCGCCACCAACCCCGAGGTGCTGGTGCGCACCGTCCAGACCGGCGGCATGAACCTGGTGAAGGGGGCGCGGAACTTCGTCGAGGACTGGAGCCGCGCCGCCAGCGGGCAGCCGCCGGCGGGGGCCGAAAACTACCGCGTCGGCCATGAGGTGGCGATCACGCCGGGCAAGGTGGTGTTCCGCAACGAGCTGATCGAGCTGATCCAGTACGCGCCGGCGACCGACACCGTCTGGCGCGAGCCGATCCTGTTCGTGCCGAACTGGATCATGAAATACTACATTCTCGATCTCAGCCCGGAAAACTCCATGGTCCGCTACCTGGTCGGGCAGGGGCACACCGTGTTCATGATCTCGTGGAAGAACCCCGGCGAGGCCGAGCGCGATTTCGGGCTCGACACCTATGTCGAGAAGGGCGCGCTGGCCGCGCTGCAGGCGGTGCGCCGGATCGTGCTGCGGCGAAAGATCCATGCGGTCGGCTACTGCATTGGCGGCACGCTGCTGGCGCTGACCGCGGCCTGGCTGGGGGTGACCGGCAGGGACTGGCTGGCCACGGTCACACTGTTCGCGGCGCAGACCGACTTCACCGAGGCCGGCGAGATCATGCTGTTTCTCGACGAGGAGCAGGTCGATTTCCTCGAGGACCTGATGCATGAACGCGGCTATCTCGATGCGAAGCAGATGGCCGGTGCGTTCCGCCTGCTGCGCTCCAACGACCTGATCTGGTCGCGCACCGTGCATGAATACCTGATGGGCGAACGGCCGCCGATGAACGACCTGATGGCGTGGAATGCCGATGCCACCAGGATGCCGGCGCGGATGCATTCGGAATATCTGCGGCGGCTGTTCCTGCACAACGACTTTGCCGAGGGCCGTTACCGGGTGCTGGGCACCGCCGTGGCGCCGCGCGACATCCGCCCGCCGATCTTTCAGGTCGGCACCGAGAAGGATCATGTCGCGCCCTGGCGGTCGGTCTACAAGCTGCGGCTGACGGCCGATACCGAGATCACCTTCCTGCTGACCAGCGGCGGGCACAATGCCGGGGTGATCTCCGAACCCGGCCATCCGCACCGCCACTATCGCGTTTCGACCGTTGCCGCCGACGCCCCCTATGTGTCGCCCGAGGACTGGTTCGCCGCGACCCCGGTCAGCGAGGGCAGCTGGTGGCCCGAATGGCAGCGCTGGCTGGCGGCCCATTCGGGCGAGCGCGTCGCCCCGCCGCCGATGGGCAATGAACGGGCCGGGCTGGTGCCGCTGGCCGAGGCGCCCGGAACCTATGTGATGGAACGTTGAGGACCGGCCGCCGCGCGGCGGCCCGATCGGGGGAGGGGGAATTGGACGAGGCGGCGCCGGAGTCGGGCGGCAGGGCAGCGGAGGCGGAGGCGGCGGCCCCGGCCACCGAACTTTCCACCGGCCTGAGCGGGGCGGAGGCCGCGCGGCGCCTGGCGCAATACGGTCCCAATGCCATCGAGGAAAGGCGGCGCCACCCGGTCCTGCGGTTCCTCGGCTATTTCTGGGGGCCGATCCCGTGGATGGTCGAGGCGGCGGCCATCCTCTCGGCGCTGGTGCGGCACTGGGTGGATTTCTTCATCATCCTCACCCTGCTGGTGTTCAACGCCGCCATCGGCTTCTGGCAGGAATTCAAGGCCGCCAACGCGCTGGAGGCGCTGAAACGGGGGCTGGCACTCAAGGCGCGCGTCCTGCGCGACGGCCGCTGGCAGCAGATCGCCGCGCGCGATCTGGTGCCGGGTGACGTGGTCGGGCTGCGGCTGGGCGATGTGGTCCCGGCCGACATCCGGCTCGTCGATGGCGAGTATCTCTCGGTCGACCAGTCGGCGCTGACCGGCGAATCGTTGCCGGTGGCGAAGAAGGCGGGCGATGACGCCCTGTCCGGCTCCATCGTCAAGCAGGGCGAGATGGTGGGTGTGGTCACTGCCACCGGCGGCCAGACCTTCTTCGGCCGCACCGCGAAGCTGGTCGAGAGCGCCGGGGCCACCTCGCATTTCCAGCAGGCGGTGCTGCGGATCGGCAACTTCCTGATCGTCTCCTCGCTGATCCTCGCCGCGATCCTGGTGGCGGTCGAACTCTACCGCGGCGCGCCGGTGCTGGAGCTGCTGCAATTCGTGCTGATCCTGATCGTCGCCTCGATCCCGGTGGCGATGCCGGCGGTGCTGTCGGTGACCATGGCGCTGGGGGCGCTGGCGCTGTCGCGCGAACGGGCGATCGTCACCCGTCTGCAGTCGATCGAGGAAATGGCCGGCATGGACGTGCTGTGTTCGGACAAGACCGGCACGCTGACCCAGAACCGGCTGACGCTGGGCGAGCCGGTGCTGTTCGCCGCCAGGGATGCGCAGGAACTCTACCTCGCCGCGGCGCTCGCGTCGAAGGAGGAAAACGGCGACGCCATCGACCTTGCGGTGATCGCCGGGCTCGACGACCGCGCCGCGCTGGCGGGTTGGCGGCGGACCGGCTTCACCCCCTTCGACCCGGTCTCCAAGCGCAGCGAGGCCCGGGTGGCGAACGCGCGCGGCGAGACGCTGCTCGTCACCAAGGGCGCGCCGCAGGTGATCGCCGCGCTTGGCCGTCTCACCGGCGATGACGCGGCACGCGCCGAGGCGGCGGTGGAAGAATTCGCCGCCCGCGGCTATCGCGCGCTGGGGGTGGCGCGGTCGGCCGATGGCGGCGCCAGCTGGCAGTTCCTCGGCCTGCTGTCGCTGTTCGATCCGCCGCGCGACACGGCGGCCGAGACCATCGCCCGCGCCCGCGAGCACGGCGTCACCGTCAAGATGGTGACCGGCGACGATGTCGCCATCGCCCGCGAGATCGCCGGCAGGCTGGGCATGGGGCGGAACATCGAGCCGGCCACCGGGCTGTTCGGCGATGACGGCAACTCGGTCCCGCCCGACGTGGCCGAAAGGGTGGCCGCCGCGGACGGCTTCGCCCGCGTCTTCCCCGAGCACAAATACGAGATCGTGCGGGCGCTGCAGGCGCGCGGCCATATCGTCGGCATGACCGGCGACGGGGTCAATGACAGCCCCGCCATCAAGCAGGCCGATGTCGGCATCGCGGTCTCCGGCGCCACCGATGCCGCCCGCGCCGCCGCCGATCTGGTGCTGACGCGGCCGGGGCTTTCGACCATCGTCAACGCCATCGAGGAGGCCCGCCGCATCTTCGAGCGGATGAACTCCTATGCCATCTACCGCATCAACGAGACCATCCGCGCGATGATCTTCATCGTGCTGTCGCTGATCCTGTTCGGCATCTACCCGATCACCGCGGTGATGATCATCCTGCTCGCCATCTTCAACGACGTGGCGATCATGGCCATCGCCTATGACAACACCCCGCTGCAGCGCCGCCCGGTGCGGTGGGAGATGCGGCGGGTGATGACGGTGGCCAGCGTCATGGGGCTGACCGGCACGCTGGGCAGCATCGCCATGCTGCTGCTGGCGCGCGACGTGCTGGCCCTCCCGCTGCCGCAGATTCAGACCTATGTCTTCCTCAAGCTGATGGTCGCGGGCCATTTCGCGCTGTTCGTGGCCCGCGCCCGCGGGCGGGCATGGGCCCGGCCATGGCCGTCGCCGATCCTGCTGGCCGCCATCCTCGGCACCGATGTCGCCGCGACCCTGCTGGCGGTCCATCCGATGGGGCTGATGGCGCCGATCGGCTGGGTCGATGTCGGCATTATCTGGGCCTTCGCGCTGACCAACGCGCTGATCACCGACACGCTGAAGGTGGCGACCTATCGCTGGCTCGACGCCCGGCGCGGCGGCGGCGACCGCCACAGCCCGACCATGGCGGGACCGTCCCGCAGCGGATAGTGCCTGCCGCGCCCGATCCCGATTCCTCCCGATTGCCGAGACGGGCGCGCGCGCATCCGGCGCCAAAGCAGCGCCCGGTCAGAAAAACAGACTGCGGGTTACACGACTTCACTCTCCGTGACGGGATTCTCCCGGCGCCTGTCGCAGGCTTTCATGGCCCATCAAGGCCCGTCGCGCGTCACCGGCGCCCAAGGCCGAACCACGAATCGCAGGGAGGAAAACATGCGCTTCAAGCTTCTGACTTCCATATCGGTCGCGGCCGTGCTGGCAGCCGGGGCAAGCCAGGCCGAGCCGCTCAAGATCGGCTTCATGGCCACGCTCGAAGGCACCTATACCGTGCTGGGCGAGGACGGGCTGCGCGGCTTCAAGGTCGCGCTGGACAAGATCGGCAACAAGGCCGGCGGGCGCGAGATCGAATACATCATCGCCGCCACCGATGCGAGCCCCGACAGCGCCGTGCGCGCCGCGCGCAAGCTGGTCGAGCAGGACAAGGTCGACATCGTCATCGGCCCGCTTTCGGGTTCGGAAGGCATCGCCATCCGCGACTATTCCAAGACCCAGCCGCAGGTGACCTTCATCAACGGCATCTCGGGGGCGCAGGAAACCACCTATGTCAACCCGTCGGAGAACTTCTTCCGCTTCAACATGGACGGGGCGCAGTGGTCGGCCGGGCTCGGCGACTACGTCTACAACGAGAAGGGCTACGAGACCGTCGCCACCATCGGCGAGGACTATTCCTTCGTCTACACCCAGGTCTTCGGCTTCGTTCTCGAATACTGCATGGCCGGCGGCGAGGTCACCGACCGGTTCTGGGTGCCGCTGGGAACCAAGGATTTCGGCTCGATCATCGCCGCGCTGCCCGATGACGTGGACGCGATCTATCTCGGCCTCGGCGGCGGCGACGCGGTCAACTTCCTCAACCAGTACCAGCAGGCCGGGGGCGACGCCAACCTGATCGGCGGCTCGATCATGGTCGACGGCACGGTGCTGAGCTCGAAGGGAACCGCCAAGAACGCCCTGATCGGCGTGCCCTCGGCCGGACCGCAGGCCGATGACTGGGACAATCCCAAGTGGCAGGAATACGTCAAGCACTATCAGGACCTGTTCAAGCCCGAGGAGCGCTTCCCCTCGCCCTCGCTGCTCGCCACCGGCTACTACAACGCCACCATCGCCATGGCGACCTGCATGGACCAGATCGGCGGCGACCTGTCGGACGGCCACAAGAAGTTCCGTGCCTGCCTCAGCACGCTGGAGCTCGACGCGCCGAACGGCAAGATCCGGCTCGACGAGAACCGTCAGGCCATAGGCACGAACTTCGTCACCGAGGTGGTGGAGCTGCCCGACGGCACGCTGTCCAACAAGCTGGTCAAGGTGATCGAGAACGTGAACCAGACGCTGGGCATCCCCAAGGACCATTTCGCCAAGATCGGCCTGCCGAGCCGCGAAGTGCCGGAGTGCAAGAAATCCTACTGACGCCCTGATCCCGTCTCCGGCCCGGGCCGCTGTGGCCCGGGCCGGCCGTTCCGACCTTCCCGACCGTTTCCGTCGCGCGAAGCCGCGGAAGGGGGCAAGCCCGTGACGCTGATCGACTACGTCAACCGCGTGCATTTCGCCGAGAACGTGCTGGAAGAGGCCGTCTGGGCGGAACTGGAAAGCCGCGGGCAGGCCACGGTCGGCCTGATCTCGGATCGGGCCCATGCGGGCGGAGAGCTGGGCGAGCGGCTGCGCGCCGCCCTGCCCCACCGCGCGCGGGCGACCGCTTTCGAGGCGGCCGGTTCGGTCCCCAGCGAATCCGAGGCCCGCGCCATCGCCGCGGGCTGTTCCGAGGCCGGCTGCGGGATCCTGCTCGCCTACGGCCCCGGCGAGGTGATCAATCTGGCCAAGGCCACGCGGCTCATCCTGGGACAGGGGGCGCCGCTGGCGCGCTATGCCGAGGAAGAGGGCGGCGGGATCCGCATCTCCGGCCCCCTGCCCGACCTGATCGCGCTGCCCTCGCTCAGGGGCTTCTGCGCGGGGTTCAACGGCATCCTGTCGATCATGCTCGATGGCGGCCGCATGGTCGACATCGCCAGTCGCGAACTGACGCCGAGCGTGACCATCGGCGACCCGACCGTCGCGGCCAACGAGCCGCCCGAGGTGCGCGCCAGCACCGGCGTGGCCGCGATCACCCTCTGCGTCGAGGCGCTCTTGTCGCCGCATTACAACCCGCCGGCCAGCGGCATGGCGCTGGACGGGCTCAATCGGGCGCTGCGGTCGCTCGACCGGGCGGTGGCGCAGGACGATCCGGCCGCGCGGCGCGAGTTGATGGCCGCCTGCATGAATGCCGGCATGGTCGAACAGACCGGCCTCGGTCTGGCCCATGCCATGGCCGCCTCGCTCTGCGCCGTGGCGCATCGGGGCACGGCGCCCTGCAGCGTGGACAAGGGCGCGGTCAAGCGGCTGATCCTGCCCGGAACCGCCGGTTTCCATGCGCGCTCCGTTCCCGATGACTGCGCCGGCCTGACCGCGGCGCTGGGCGTGAGCCGCCCCGAAGACATCGCGCCACGGCTGAGCGGCGTGTTCCGCGACCTGCCCCTGCCGGGCCGCCTGCGCGAGCTGGGGTTGAGCGAGGATCAGCTCGATGCCGCCGCAGGCCTCGCCCTGCGC
>RFIR01000301.1 GCA_003695135.1 Alphaproteobacteria bacterium
CGGTCGGCCACCGGCTGCACGCCGGGCCAGGTATCGCCGCCCAGCATCATGATGAAGCTGACGCCATCCTCGCGGATCAGCTTGGTGGCGCCGGTGCGCGCCTTGGCCGGGTCGTATTCGTTGTCATAGCCGATGAACTCGATCGGATGCGCGCCGTCCGAAAGCATCACGCCGCCGGCGGCATTCACCCGCTCGGCCCAGATCTGGCAGCCGTCGAGCCCCGGCTTGCCCCAGGCCGCCACCGGGCCGGTCAGCGGCGCGAGAAAGCCTATTTTGATCGGCTCGCCAGCGGCCAGCGCCGCGCCAGGCAGCCCGGCCGCCGCGGCGGTGATGGCGGTGTTCTTCAGGAAGGTCCTGCGTGTCAGACCGGGGGTCCTGAGCTTCGAAATCATCATCCTCTCCCATGTTGGCGCCGCATCTTCGTCCTGCGGCGGTGGTCTTGGATCCCGCAGCGGCCACCCGGAATCGGGCCGGCTCTGAACCACTCCTGCACCTGTGGTGCGAATTGGTCCGGTTTCGGATCGACACTAGCAGACCAATCCCCGCGCAACAAGCCGGTTCTGCGACAGCTTGACGCAAATTGGCGGCGTTGCCGGCGCCCGCTGCGACCGGACCTGCCCGGCCTCGGGCGGTGGCGGTGCCGTTCGGCCTTGCGCGGGCCGTCCCCGCGCGGCAGATTCGCGACCGGCCGCCCCGCAGGGCCGCAGCAGACGGAGCCGCTTTCCATGGCGCAGAGCGACGCGCAGGCCGATCCGCGCAGCAATGCCGAGCCGTCGATCGGCGCCACGGCGCAGATCGTCATCGACACGCTGGTGGCGCGCATCCGGTCCGAGGAATATCCGCTCGACACCAGGCTGCCCTCGGAACGCATGCTGGCTTCCGAGCTTGGCGTGGCGCGCAACACGGTGCGCGAGGCGCTCGACGTGCTGGAATCGCGCGGCCTGATTCGCCGCCGCCCCGGTTCGGGCAGCTTCGTGACCTGGCGATCGGAGCTGCAGGACAAACCTGCCTTTTCCGGCATCGCCGCCGAGACCAGCCCGCTCGATCATCTGGTGGTGCGCGGCATACTGGAGCCGGAGATCGTGCGGCTGGCGGTGATCAACATGACCCCGCGCGGCATCGAGGGGCTGGAGGAGGCGCTGTCGGCGCTGGAGGCGGTGCGCACCGACGCGCTGGAATTCGTCCGCCGCGAGGAGGAGCTGATGCGCGCCATCGCCCGCGGCGCCGGCAACCCGCTGCTCGCCTCCTGCTACGAGCTGACCATCGAGGCCAGCCATCAGGGCTTTCGCACCGCGCTCCTGCGCCGCCACCTGACCCCGCGCCGCATCCAGGACTATCAGCGCCGCTACAACGCGCTGTTCAACGCCATCGCCGCACGCGATGTCGAGACGGCGGTGGAATTCGTCAAGCTGATCCTGGTCGAGGAACAGAAGCTGCTGCTTCAGGAGGAGTGACCGGGGCCGGCTCAGCCCGCGGGGATCCGCCGGGCGCCGCCCGGCTGCCGCGCGTCTTCGGCCACGCGCTGTTCCCACAGCTGGCCCAGCGCGGCCATCTCGCGCTTGAGCAGCGTGCCATGCCGGGCCAGCCAGTCGGGGATCGAGCCGAATTCGAGAATGCGCGCCTTGCCGTCGCGGATCGCCACCACCGGCCAGTCGCCGACCAGCGCGTTGGAGATGCCGAACATCTCCTCGCCCCACCACTGGGCGGGGCCGAAGGCATGGGTGACCTGGCCAAGCTGCTTCATCGCCGCCAGCACCGAGACCGGCGCCAGCGTGCCGGCCTTTTCCACCGCCGCGTGCCAGATCTCCAGAATCGCGACATATTCCCAGCTGACCGCGCTCCAGCTCGCCGGAAAGCGGCGATTGTATTCCTCGAAGAACACCTGCGGGCGGTTGAAGAAGAACGCCTTCTCGCGCAGCAAGGGGTCGTCGAAATCGGGAAACTGGAACAGCACGCCTTCCATGAAACGCGCGCCCAGCCGCCCGACCAGCGCCGGATAGTTGTCCAGCGTGCAGGACAGGATCTGGCCGCGGAAACCCTGCGCATGGGCGTATTCGGTCATCGCATGGACCATCGGCGTGTATGAGGTGCACCAGCACAGCATGTCCGGCTCGGCCGCCAGCATCGGTCCCACGATCGGCACCGGATCGGTGGCCTCCGGCGCATAGCGCACCTCCTCGACGATCTCGATGCCGGCGGCCCGGAACGCGGCGCGATAGGCGGCCAGCGAGGGCAGGCCCAGCGCGTCGGTCTGGCTGCACAGCGCCACCCGGCGCAGATCGGGCCGGTTGCGGGCCAGCCAGTCCACCGCGGTGACGTTGTAGATCGGGTGCAGCTCGGAGGGCGCGATCAGGAACGGCGTGTCCGGCGACAGGTCGCTGGGCAGCAGCGTGGAGGTCAGCACCCGGTTGCGGGTCAGGAAATCCTTCAGCGGGCTGAGCGTGTCGCCGCCCAGCATCATCAACAGCTTCACGTCATGGCGCTGCAGCAGCTGGCGCGCGCCCTCCATGGCCCGGTCGGGATCGTAGCCGCAATCGTAGGCGTGGATACGCAGCGGATAGCGCCGGCCGCGCAGCAGCAGACCGCCGGCATCGTTCAGCCAGTCCTCCCAGATGCGGCAGCCATTGAGCCCGGGCAGGCCCCAGCTTTCCACCGGACCGCTGAGGGGCCCCAGAAAGCCGATATTCACCGAATCGCGCATGCCCACCGTCTGCCTCGGCAGGGTGCTGGAAACCGCCAGTCTCTGGGCGAAGCTCGAACCGCTCATGCGCCATCCCTAGCAGCGCCGACCTTGGTTTTGCAGTTCCAAATGCGGCCGGTGTTCCAGCCGGCTTGCAAACCGGTTGACAACCCGCCCCGCTCATGGCCGATATTGGATCAGACCAGTTGAACCAGATCAATGAACCAAAACCGCGAACCGGTTCGGAACCGCAATCGGCAAGGGAGGATCCACATGGCCAGGAAACGTGTCGCCATCATCGGCGCCGGCCCTTCGGGTCTGGCGCAGCTGCGCGCCTTTCAGTCCGCGGCGCAGAAGGGCGCGGAGATCCCCGAACTCGTCTGTTTCGAGAAGCAGGAGGAGTGGGGCGGGCTGTGGAACTACACCTGGCGCACCGGGCTCGATGAGTACGGCGAGCCGGTGCACTGTTCCATGTACCGCTATCTGTGGTCGAACGGCCCCAAGGAGGGGCTGGAATTCGCCGATTATTCCTTCGAGGAGCATTTCGGCCGCCAGATCGCCAGCTACCCGCCGCGCGCGGTGCTCTACGACTATATCGAGGGGCGGGTGAAGAAGGCCGGCGTGCGCGACCGGATCCGTTTCCGCACGCCGGTGCGCATGGTCACCTTTGACGAGGGCACGGAGAAATTCACCGTCACCGCGCACGACCTGGTCAACGACCACGAATATTCCGAGGAATTCGACCACGTCGTGGTGGCCTCGGGCCATTTCTCCACCCCCAACGCGCCGGAATTCCCCGGCTTCGACGGCTTCAACGGCCGCATCCTGCATGCCCACGACTTCCGCGATGCGCGCGAATTCATCGGCAAGGACATCCTGCTCATCGGCTCCAGCTATTCGGCCGAGGACATCGGCTCGCAATGCTGGAAATACGGCTGCAAGTCGGTGACCACCAGCTACCGCACCGCGCCCATGGGCTACAAATGGCCCGACAACTGGGAGGAAAAGCCGCTTCTGGAGCGGGTCGAGGGCAGGACCGCCCATTTCAGGGACGGCAGCTCGAAGGAGGTGGATGCGATCATCCTGTGCACGGGCTATCTGCACCACTTCCCCTTCCTGCCCGACGATTTGCGGCTGAAGACCGCGAACCGGCTCGCCACCGCCGATCTCTACAAGGGGGTGGTCTGGGTGCATAACCCCAAGCTCTTCTACCTCGGCATGCAGGACCAATGGTTCACCTTCAACATGTTCGACGCCCAGGCCTGGTGGGTGCGCGACGTGATCATGGGCAGGATCGCCCTGCCTGACTCGAAGGAGGAGATGCTGGCCGATGTCGCCGACCGGGTGGCGCGCGAGGACGCGCTGGAGGACGACTATGCCTGCATCACCTATCAGGGCGACTATGTGAAGGAGCTGATCGCCGAGACCGACTATCCGAGCTTCGACGTGGACGGCGCCTGCGAGGCCTTCTTCCAGTGGAAGAAGCACAAGAAGCAGGACATCATGACCTTCCGCGACAACGCCTACCGCTCGGTCATCACCGGGACCATGGCACCGCTGCACCACACGCCGTGGAAGGACGCGATGGACGATTCGATGGAAAGCTATCTGCGCAACTGAACCCGGTTTCCCGGCTTCCCCACTGGCGGGCGCGCTTTCCCGATCTCCCTGGCGCGCCCGCCCCTTTGTTCCGAACGGCCGCGGGGACGCCGGACCCCATGATCCGGAAAACGGGCAGTGACGAAGGCAGGAATGGTCGGGGCGATAGGATTCGAACCTACGACCTGCGGTTCCCAAAACCGCCGCGCTACCAGGCTGCGCTACGCCCCGCCGCGGATGGTTCTACGCATTCGCCCCCGCTTTGCAAGGACGCGATCAATCGCAGGGCCAGGCCGGATCGTGCCCGGCAAAGGCCGGATGGCGCATCTGCGCGCCGGGCGCGATGCCCAGCTCGGCAGCCAGACCGCCGCCGATTTCCAGCACCGCCAGCACCGGCCCGCCGGAGGGGATCGGCGTCAGATCGCCCGGCACCGCGTCGTGGTGCACCCTGATCACGGTTCCGGTCTCGTCGGCGAAGATCATGTCGAGCGGGATGAGGGTGTTTCGCATCCAGAAGCTGGCCGGCTCGGGCCGGTCATAGATGAACAGCATGCCGGCAAAGCGTGGCAGGCTTTCGCGGAACATCAGCCCGCGTGCATGCTCGAGCGGATCATCGGCGATCTCGACCCGAAACCGGATGGTACCGAAATCGCCGCGGATATCGACGCTGTCGGGCCGGCATTCGGCCCGCGCCCCTGCCCAAGCCCCGAAAGTGGCAACGAGTATTGCCGCGGCCGCAAGCGCGGATCGTCTCATTCGCGCGGGGAGCCGTTGTCCTGCACGCCCCGCTCCCAGATCGCGACTTCAGAGGCCATCATGCCGCGCGGACCCTCGATGATCCGCACCGCCACCGCCTCGCCCGGCGCGAGGTCGGAAATGCCCGACCGGCGCAGCACCTCCATGTGCACGAAGATGTCCTCGGGCTTGCCGAAGACGTTGACAAAGCCGAATCCCTTGACCTTGTCGAACCACTTGACCCGGGCCGGCTGCAGCGGCGTGGTCAGATCGGCCTCGGCCACGAAATCGGTCGGTCGCATGTCGCGCGGGTCGTGCAGCGCGGGCGAGACGGCCTCGACCGTCAGGATCCGTGTGGCCTGGCGCCCCTTCTCGGTCTTCTGGACTTCCAGCTCGACCGTGCTGCCCTCTGCAATTGTCGAGGATCCGAACGCGCGCAGAACATTGGCATGCAGCAGGATGTCGCCCATCCCGTCATCGGCCACCACGAATCCGTAACCCTTGGTTGCATCATACCACTTCACGCGGCCTGCAATTGCATTCTCACCCTCCGACATAAACATCCCCGAACTCGTCCCCGTACTCCCTTGCGTAGCCGCAACGGGTCTTATGACGACCCTTGCCGCGGAGAATTCTCCTGTTCGGACTCCGCGATTTCCCATAATGCGCGACAACTTTCAAATGGCAAGTTTTTGTTGCACAAAAGATTGCAACTGTAACCGATCGGACTCGCATCTCGATGACCGCACGCCAGTTTTTCGTGATGGCGGCCGCGCCCTGCTTCATGCTCGCGGCCTGCATTCCGGCCGGGCTGAGCGAAAGGGTGGCCATGGAATCACCCGAGCGGTATGCAACCATAGATAGCATCCCCGAACTGGTTGCCCGAAGCGCTTCGGACATCCCCGTGCTGACGGGCACCGTGGCGGCGGCGCTGCGCCATGTCCGGGCCGGCACGCGGGAGCGAAGCCTGGCGGTGGAATTCGTGCCGCTGCTCCATTCCGCGCCGGTCGGTCTGCGCTATCGCGCCCTGAGGTCATCGCGGGCGCTGATGCTCGGCTACCCCGCCGCGCGCTGCCCGGCCATGGCAGCCGAGGGCGGCGCCACCCTTGCCGAGGCGGTCGCATCCACCTTCGCCGCATGTCGCCGGCAGCTGCGGGATGCACAGGCCGATGCGGAATGCGGCTGCCAGATCGTGGCCGCCGACGAAGTACTTCTGGCGCCGCCGGAGCGGTTCGCCTACGCCCGGGGCCTGCCGGTGCGGGTTCTGCGCAAGGGCAGGCTCGACCCGCTGACCTATATCGCCTCGCCGGTGGTGGTCGAGCATCGGCCGGCCACCCTGATCCGGGCCGGCAGCCAGCCGGTCTGGCGCATCGAGGAGGAGGCGGTGGTCCCGCTGGGCCCGGATGGCCGGACCTCGGGCCCGCCGCTGCCGGCGCGACGGCGCCCGCTGGGCCTCGACCGCGGCCGGGTGGTCGAGCGGGTGGAGGCGGGAGATCTGACCTTTCTCGTCGGGTTCTAGATCATGTCGTGTCCAATCGGGTTCACCCGCCCGTGGCGCAAAGCGACACGGGCATGCGCCCGCCCGCCCCCTTGGCGGGCGCATTCGCGCCCACCCGGGCGGTCGCCTGCCCTGGCGAAGGGGCCAATGGAGAATCGGATGGAACGCGACATGCTCCAGAACTTGACGCGCCCGATCAGCCCGTTCGACCCTCACACATGCTGGCCGCCATTGATCTCGATCTCGGTGCCCGAGACATAGCTGCTCTCGGCCGTGCAAAGGTAATAGATGGTGCGCGCCACCTCCTCGGGCCGCCCCAGACGCCGAAGCGGAATGGTGGCCGCCAGCTTCTCGGTGCCGGGCGAGAGGATGTCGGTCTCGATCTCGCCCGGGGCGATGGCGTTGACGCGGATGCCATAGGGGCCGAAATCATGCGCCATCTCGCGGGTGAGCGCGGCGAGCGCGGCCTTTGAGGTCGCATAAGCCGCGCCGGCGAAGGGGTGCACGCGCGACCCGGCGATCGAGGTGACGTTGACGATCGCACCCTGCGCGGCCTTGAGCTCCTCGATCAGGCCGCGGGCGAGCAGGACCGGGGCAAAGAAGTTGACATGAAACACCTTGGCCCAGTCCTTCACATCGGTGGTGATGGTGTCGAGCCGCTCGCCATTCGGTCCCTTGGGCGAGATGCCGGCATTGTTGACCAGAGCCTCCAGCCGGCCGCCGGTCAGCCGCGCCCGGATCACCTCGACGGCGCGCAGCGTGTCGTTGGGATCGGAGAGATCGACCTGGATGTGATCCTCCGGCCCCGCCTCCCACGGGCAGTCCTCGGGGAAGGGATGGCGCGAGCAGGTGATGACCCGCCAGCCGGCCGAGGAGAAGCGCTTGACCGTGGCATGGCCGATCCCGCGCGAGGCGCCGGTCAGCAGCAGGGTCTTGCGATCTGGCATGGCGGGCTCCCGGGCGGGCCGTGGCGGGTCACGGATTGAGCCGCGTGACCGTCCATTCCTTGCCGCGCGGTTCGGGCCGTGTCCAGCGGAACCGGTCATGCAGGCGGTAGGCGCCCTCGGCCCAGAACTCGATCTCGACCGGGCGGATGCGGTATCCGCCCCAATGCGGCGGGCGCCTGGGGTTCGTCCCGTGCTGGGCGGCCATCTTGGCGACCTCGGCCATCAGCGCCGCCCGGCTGCGCAGCGGGCGCGACTGTTTCGAGGCCCACGCCCCCAGACGGCTCTGCAGGGGGCGGGAGGCGAAATAGGCATCGGCCCTGGGCCCGTCTTCCTTCTCGACCGGACCGCGCACCCGGATCTGGCGGCGCAGCGATTTCCAGTGCAGCACCAGCGCCGCGCGCGGATTGGCGGCCAGCTCCTGCCCCTTCGCGCTTTCGTAATTGGTATAGAATACGAAGCCGTTGGCCTCGATGTCCTTCAGCAGAACCATCCGGACATTGGGCATGCCATGCGCATCGACGGTGGCCAGCGCCATGGCGTTGGGATCGTTGAGTTCCTGCGGCCCCGCCTCCTCCAGCCAGGTCCTGGCCAGGGCGAAGGGATCGTCGCCGGCAAAGATCCCCTTTCGTGTCTCGGTGATACGCATCTGCCCCTCCCGCAATCCTGCCCCGCGCAGATAGAACGCGAGGGCGGCACTGTCCACTCCCCCGCAGGGCGAGCCATTCGGGTTGCGGGGCGGGGGGTTCTGGCTTAAACGCAACTCTGGCGAGAAGGACAGCACGGACCCGAGGGCAGGATGGCAACGACAACCGGACTGATGCAGGGAAGACGTGGGCTGATCATGGGGGTCGCCAACGACAAGTCCATCGCCTGGGGGATCGCGCAGGCCTGTGCCGGGGCGGGGGCAGAACTCGCCTTCACCTTTCAGGGCGAGGCGCTGGAAAAGCGGGTTCGTCCGCTGGCCGCGAGCATCGGCTCGGATTTCGTGCTGCCCTGCGACGTGATCGAGCCCGAGACCATCGATGCGGTGTTCGCCGCGATCGCGGAGCGCTGGGGGCGGCTCGACTTTCTGGTCCATGCCATCGGCTTTGCCGACAAGAACGAGCTGCGCGGCCGCTATGTCGATACCAGCTACGGCAATTTCGAGCTGGCGATGAACGTCTCGGTCTATTCCTTCACCGCCGTGGCGCAGCGGGCCGAGAAGCTGATGAGCGAGGGCGGCTCGATGCTGACCCTGACCTATTTCGGCGCCGAGCGGGTGATGCCGCACTACAACGTGATGGGGCTGGCCAAGGCGGCGCTGGAATGCTCGGTGCGCTACCTTGCGATGGATCTCGGCCCGCAGAACATCCGGGTCAATGCGCTGTCGGCCGGGCCGCTGAAGACGCTGGCCGCATCCGGCATCGGCGATTTCCGCTACATCCTGAAATGGAACGAGCTCAACTCGCCGCTGCGCCGCAACGTGACCCAGACCGATGTCGGCAAATCGGCGCTCTACCTTCTGTCGGACCTGTCATCGGGGGTGACCGGCGAGACCCATCACGTCGATTGCGGCTATCACATCGTCGGCATGAAGGCCGAGGACGCGCCGGACATCGACGTGGTCAGCGGCCGGAAGGACTGAGGCCGAGGCGGGCCAGCCCCCGCCTCACGCCGGCTCCGGTTGCCGATCGTCGATGAGCGCCTGAAGCTGCGCGCCCAGCCGCCTTTCCAGCGCCTTCGCCGCCGCACCCGAGACCCCGCCGCCCAGCACCTGCCGCCACAGGCTGATCCCGGCCAGCTGGGTGACGAAAAGCTCCGCCCGCACCTCGGCATCCGCACCGCCCAGCCGCGTCGCGAAGGGCGCAATGATCTGTTCCTGCACCGCCGCGCGCAGCTTCGGTGCCGCATCAGGGTGAAAGGCCGAGCGCAGGATGGCCAGCATCGGATCGTATCCGGGCCCGACCGTCTTGTTGAGATAGAGCGCGGCAATCCGGGCGCCGAGATCGGCCAGATCCGCCTCCAGCAGCAGGTCGAAGCGCAGCGATGGCGGGACGGTTGCGGCGAACAACCCCTCCTTGGAGCCGAAATAGCGATTGATCAGCGCGACATTGACCCCGGCGCGCTCGGCGATCTCTCGCGTGCCGGCCGCCTCGAAGCCGCGCGTGCCGAACACCTCCAGCGCGGCCTCCGCGATCCGCGCCGCGGTTTCGCGCGCGTCGCGGCGTGGCGCGTCCTTCTGCCCGGACATGTAATCACCTGTTGACATCACGCATCCCCGCCCTATGTAAGCGACCGATTACAATCCGGAACCCCAAGGCGCAACCGTCCCTTGCAGGAGCCAGCCATGCCCGAGCCCGTCCACGACATCTCCGCCCCCGTCATGGTCACCGGCGCCACCGGCTATGTCGCCGGCTGGCTGGTCAGGCGGCTGCTCGAGGAGGGCTATACCGTACATGCGGCGGTGCGCGAGCCGGACAATGCCGCGAAGGTGGGGCATCTGACCCGGCTGGCGGAGGATCTGCCGGGAGCCATTCGCCTGTTCAGGGCCGATCTCCTCGCCGAAGGCAGCTATGACGCGGCGATGGAAGGCTGCCGGGTGGTGTTTCATACCGCCTCGCCCTTTACCTTGAAGATCAGCGATCCGCAGCGCGATCTGGTCGACCCGGCACTGAAGGGCACCCGCAACGTGCTGGGCTCGGCCAACCGCAGCGAGAGCGTCGAGCGGGTGGTGCTCACCTCCTCCTGCGCCGCGATCTATGGCGATGCGGCCGATGTCGCGCAGGCGCCGGGCGGCGTGCTGACCGAGGCGGTGTGGAACACCACTTCCAGCCTCGAGCATCAGCCCTA
>RFIR01000302.1 GCA_003695135.1 Alphaproteobacteria bacterium
GACCGCAAGAACATGACGACGGAACTGGATAGGGTAGGTCATGTGCAATCATAATCAATATCTGGTCGTTTGGCTATAATTATGAGAGACCCCTGCGAAACTCCACTGGCCAGACCTGAGCGTTCTGCGCGGGCGCCACGAAATTGTGGCGCCACATGCGTTCTTCTTATTTTCACTGTTGATTGATAAATATTGATTGGAGAATTATTTTATAATTACTTCACGCACGCGCAGCACAGGTTGGCAGAAAACGCGTCTCGCCTTGGATGCCCCGTCGCGCCTGCGTTTCGCAGGGGTCTCTCCTAATTACATCACGCGCGCGCGATCATGTTTACCGGAAACCGGGCAGATTCAGCGGGTTGTATTCATGCCGGAGTTTTGCAGGGGTCTCTTCCAATTATTTCGAGCGCACGCTCGCAATACTCGCGTGATACCGCCTGGCGGGGACCCGCGGCCTCATTCGCCTTCGGCCCGGCGGAACTTCTCCGCCCAGGCAGGCGCAGGGACGCGCCGTGCCGGTTCTCCCGGGTTGCGGAGAGATCCTCTGCACGGTCCATCGTGCCGGGATCTGCCCTGTCGCTGCCGGGTGCGTCACGGGCGGGTGAAGCCGACCAGACCCGACGCGCCCTAGTCGCGGAAGCTGCGGCTGCCGCGGATCTGTTCCCAGGCCCACAGCACCTCGCGCAGCCGGTCCTCGTCGCCGCGATGGCCGCCATTGAGATCGGGATGCAGCTGCTTGACCAGCGTCTTGTAGAGTACCCGGATCTCTGCCCTGGTCTGGCAGTCGGTTGCGCCGAGGATGTCGAGCGCGCGCCGCTCGCTGGCCGGCAGGGCCCGGCGCGGCCGCCGCGGCGTCTCGACGCCCATGAAGTCCAGCGGATCTTCCATGCCCAGCCGGCGCCAGGCCAGCCCGTCGGCATGCGGGTCGGCAGGATCGAAGCCGATGCCGCCCTTGCCGAAACGCCGGGTCCGCCGGCCCCACAGCCGGTCGGATTCCAGCTGCGCCTCCAGCTCCTCGGTGGAGAAGTCGCGAAAGAAGTTCCAGCCGCGATTGTATTCGCGCACATGCTCGAGGCAGAACCAGTAGAACCGGTTGAGCTCCTCCGGCGCGCGCGGCGCGCGGTAATTGCCCTTGCGCTCGCAGCCGGGATGGTCGCATTGCCGGGTCGAGCTGTCGACCGCGCCGCTCATGGCACGCCGTGCGGCGCGCCGGCGCTTGTCCGCCGTCACCGAGATGTCGTAGTCGAGTGGCCAGTTGCGTCGCATCGCCGGTTCGCTGCTTCTCCTTTCCCGCCCTCTAAGGTACGACGTGCAAAGCGATCTGAAAACGGGTTGACACGGATTCGGGTGAAAAATGGGTGTTGCCGAGACCATGCGCGCGAAGCTTGAGGCGGAATTCGCGCCGTTGTCGCTGGAGATCCTCGACGAGAGCGAGCGCCATCGCGGTCATGCCGGCTGGCGAGAGGGCGGGCAGACGCATTTCCGCATCCGCATGCGCGCGGCCCGCTTTGACGGGATGAGCCGGCTGGAGCGGCAGCGCGCCGTCTACCGGGTGCTGGCCGAGGAACTGGCCGGCCCGGTCCATGCGCTGGCGCTGGAGCTTTCCGGCAGCGGCGGGAGGTGAGGCGCGCGCCTCAGTCTTCCCCATCGCGCTTCGGCGCCGCGAGCTTGATCACCGGCGCATTGCTTTCCTCCGGTTCCGGCTCGCCGACCCGCAGCGGCGGGGCGCGGCGCAAGGGCTCGCGCTCGGTGGCGTGGCGTGGCGCTTCCGGGCGGGGCGGTTCCGGCAGGGGCGGCGCGGCGGGCGCAACCGGCGCCCCGGCCTCGCCCGGCAGGGGAAACCGCGCCGCCAGGCTGTCGGCTGCGTCCCGCGCACTGCGCAGCGGGCGGCGGAAGACCAGCAGGCTTTCGAGCCGTTCGACCCGTGATTTCAGCATGCCGGGCCTGACCTCCTGCGGCAGGGTCTCGCTGCGATAGAACTCCCAGCCATCGACCGCCACCTCGTTGATCAGCTCGGTCAGGGTCGCCGCGAACCGGTCGCGATCGGTCCTGGCTCCCTTCACGCGACCCGCCCGGCGCGGCGCGGCGATCACCTTGTATTCGTATCCGCTCATGACTTCGTCCCGAAGCTGCCTCCCGGCTGGCGAAAAGACCATGCCGCCGCCGCGGCGGCAAGCCCCTTGCCGAAGGCCGGATGCCTGCGCTCCGGTTAACCGACCGTTAATCATTCTGGCATGAAACTGGCGACGGGTTGGTGAAGCTGTGGCGGTTCAGGGGATAGGACGGCGGCAGCGCAAGCAGGGCCGGGGTGGGTGACGCTTCCGGCGGGAACAATGTCAAGCGACGACTTTCTGGTCTGGCGCAACATCGCCTATCAGGCCGACGCGCATCTGATGGAGAAGGGTGCGATGCTGCCGGCCGAAACCCGGCTGATTCTCGCGCGCATCCGCGATGTCTCCGAGCGCATGGGCCGGCAGGCGCAGCGCGATTGGGCCGAAGCCACGGATGCGCCCGCCACCGCGGGTGGGTCGCCGACACCGGGCCTGCCCTGGCGCCGGCTGATCGTCTGCGCCCGTGCCGCGGTGCTGCTGATGGCACTCGGGCTTGTGCTGTCGCCGGTCACGCCCGCACAGCTGGGGCCGGTGCCCCCGGCACGGATGGCCGGTCTGGGCCGGCCGGCATCTCTGCCGGTGCGGCTGCATATCCACGGCTTCCTGCCCCTGCGCATGCCGCAGATGCTGGCCCAGGATACCGCCAAGCTGAACGCGCTCCCCCGCCTGCCGCTTCCGGTGATGCTGCCGCAGGATCCGTCGCGGCCCGGCCGGCCGATCTGGCTGCGCCCGCTGCCGCAGCTGCCGCCCGACCTGCCCATGGGTGAGGGGCACCTTCCCGCCCCGTTCTGAACAGCCGCCGATGTGGTGCGCCCGGGCAGGGTGCGCCATGAATGCGCACCCTACGGGACAATCGCCGATGATGGCGGCGGGTCGAACTGTCGGCGGAGATGGTCGGGTCGCCGGGAACGGGCCCGCATGCGCAGGAGAAATGCGGGAAATCCCTGCGATGTCAGCGTCCGGGCCCCTCGCAGAGCCAAGAGAGACCGGACTGCGGGACAAAGCTCAGCGGCCAGGGCGCTGGCGCCGGCCCAGCATCGCGCGAAGGGGCGCCCTTCACCGCAACGGTTGCCGGCCCGCTCAGCGGTGCCGACGGCGCCCCACCAGCCCAAGCATGCCGAAGGCGGTAAGCAGGAGCGGGAGCGCGGCCGGCAGCGGTACCGAGGAAACCGCCGCAACGCTGTAGGTGAAATTGTCGATGCCGACATTCCAGTCGGTGCCCCACTGGAAATAGGCGGTCCCGGTCAAGGTGATCCCGGGCGCGAAACTGGCATGGCTGGCGTTGAGAATCGTTGCCGTACTGCTCCAATGCTCGTTCCAGTTGCCATCGAAGATCTTGAATGTCCCTGCAAGACCTGGAGCCGCAAGGGAGCCGGCATCGAAACTGTCGAAGGTGATCTGGTAGCCCGGCAGGACAGTGAATTTCAGCTCGCCCACCTTGCCGTTCCCTGCGGCATAGGCAATGTGATCGAGATCGGAGTAGCCGCTGCTCCAGTGACGGATACGGCCATCATGGGTCGAAGAGTCCCCGAACAGGTCCACCGTCCGGTTCGTGACATTGACATTGGCGGTATCGCCCAGGCTGTCATTGAAATAGGTGCCGTCGAGAAGCGCGCCCGAACTCGGGCCCGAGATCGTCGCGGGGTCGTCGAAGGTCATCGTCGTTGTGACGGCGAAAAGCGGCGAGGCGCCCAGAACCGCCAATGCGACCGACAATGTCATGACCGTCATGACCCGCATCGCAACCTTCCCCCCCGTCAAGGCATCAGTTCACGGGCGCCGGATTCTCATCCCCGACCGCGCAAGGATGGATTCATAAACTTAACGAAATGTTTACGATGCGGGGGAATGCGCCGCGCTGCGCCCCGCGTCTCGTCCCCTGCGGGGTTGGCAGATGGGCAACCGGCACTTCCACGGACCGGCCGGAGCCGCCGCCGACGGGGTGTCCTGCGAGCGGTCGTCGCGACTCCGCGAAAGGGCGCCGCTCCTGCGCCCCTGCTTCGAAGGGTTGCCGACCCGGCTGGCTGTGCCGGCGGCGCCCCACCAAGCCTGGAGGTCATGTCGGGGACTGCCTTGCCATGTGATGGCCTCCCGAACAGATCGCCGGGCGGATGAAGCCGGGTCGTGTCGCGAAGGTGGCGGGGATTCAAAGGGGCGTAATCTCCGGGTGGCGTTCGACTGGGACGCCCGGCCAGCGCCGGCAGGCTTGAGGATGAAGACGTCATCCGCCTGATTCTCGATGGCACGGTCATCAAGACGCGCATCGACAGGAAGGCCACGAACGTCCCGGTGCTGGCCGCCATCGGCGTGCGCCGCGATGGCCACGGGGTGCTGCTATCCATCAGGAATATGGGTGGCAAGAGCCGGGCGGCCTGGCGGTCTGGCGGGCATTCCTCGAAGACCGCGATGCGGGCGGCCTGAAGCGGGCGGAATTCGTGATCCTCCGATCTCGGCAGATTGCTGCGCAATCGCCTGCCGGGCAGGGGAACGGTGCTCGTTCGCCGGCACGCTTGAACCGCTGGCGCCCCGCCGGCTCACCCCCCTTCAGGAAATGAACATCGCGACCAGTACGGGGGCAATCCGATCTGCCGGGGTGAGGCGGCAAATGCCACCGGTTCGAACGCGCCGGGCTTTCCTGGAGTTCACGACCAGGCCGCGGTTGCGCAGCCCGGCGGTCACGCGCCGGTAGCCGCAGCCGCGACAGGTCCCGGCAATGACCCTGATCGCCTCGACGGCGGGATCGTTCTCCACGCAACCCGTGTCTGTGCAGAATCTGGATCGGGGCAGGTTCATCAGCTCGCACCCCGTCGGATCGAGATGCAACCGGGCCGGTGATCACGGATCCGGGCGTGCTTCTCGGCGACTGTCCGCGCTTCCGAGCCCCCTTCAGGAACTCGATCTCCGGCGCCCGGCGGCCGAGCTGGCGTTCCAGCGCCGCGATCCTCGCCTCGTACTCCACTCGTACTCCAGCAGAAGATCGGCCTCGACCGCGTCATCGTCACGCGCGCCGTTCGTCGGGCGGTCCTTCCACCGGAAGGCCCGCAAATCCTCCTCACCGTACTTCTCGATCCAGATCCGGCTGCGGCATGCGACATGCTTCCGGCTGGGGGCATGCACGCGTTCGCCGGCGGGTACTCCTCCGCGATCTGCGCTTCCTGGCGGTGCTGTGCTGCCGGTGTGTCTTCGTTGTGGGACCTCCTTGGCGAAGGCCCCGGATGGGGAAATCCGCAGACTTCAGATGTCCTGCCGCAGCGGCGCACTCCAACGGTCGACCAATTATGAGCGGCAAAGTGCACGCCTGTGTGGGTTGAAGTGCGGATAATTGCAAGCCCTCCGTAAATTAAATAAATAAATCATGTAATAGAGACCCCTGCGAAACTCCGCCGGCCAGACCCGGGCGCTGCGCTCGGGCGCCGCAAAATGCGGCGCCGGTCATGTTGTGATTATTTTCACTGTTGATTGTTAAATATTGATTTGGGAA
>RFIR01000303.1 GCA_003695135.1 Alphaproteobacteria bacterium
CCCGGTTTCCGGTCATAATGATCGCGCGCGTAAAGTAATTAGAAGAGACCCCTGCAAAACCCGGATGCAGACAGGCATCCTGAATGTGCCAGGTTTCATACTAATCAAATCTGCACGCGTATAAAGTAATTGGAAGAGAGCCCTGCAAAACTCCGGCGCGACGGGGCATCCCAGGCGAGACGCGTTTTCTGCCAATGTGTACTGCGCGCGTGTAAAGTAATTAGAAAATAATTTCCCAATCAATATTTACCAAATAGGTGAAAATCAGGAGCAAACTTTGCCGGCGCCGCATTTCGCGGCGCCCGAACGCAACACACGGGTCTGGCCGGCAGGGTTTTGCAGAGGTCTCTAGAAAATATTTCCCCAATCAATATTTGATAATCAACAGTGAAAATAATCACAACATGACCAGCGCCGCATTTCCTGGCGCCCAGGCGAAGCGACAAGGTCAGGCCAGCGGAGTTTCGCAGGGTCTCTTCCAATTACTTTAAGGGCGCGCAATCATGATCCCTGCAAAGCCTTGTGCTTTTCGAGAACCCGCCTGCATCCTGTTTCGCAGGGGTATTCCAGTCATTGCACATGCGCAAGGATTTTCGCCTGGCCGTACGGCGCATTCGCCTTCAGCTCGGCGGAACGCGCCCTGACGGCTGCCGGGCGATCTCCTGCAATAGCCGTGCGGCCCGGATCGTTCTCGCCAACCACCCCGACACTATCACCTCCCTCACGGCACGAAGCCGGGCAGCGGGCAGTGATTTGGGCGGCCGGTATAACACCCTGCAGTACGCATCCGGCCCCTACCCGGGCCGGATGTGGCATTCCCCACATACCGGGATTTTCCCGCTCCCTGGGCTCGGGGCTGCCGGAACCGGGGAGAAGGATGTTGACTGAGCATACGGGAACGAATGGAAACGTCACTCTGACCGACACACCCGGCAATGACACGCTCGACGGCGGCAAGGGCGACGACGTGCTGATCTTCACCACCACCGGCGCCGCCGGATCCACGGATGCCTATGACGGCTCGAAAGGCTACGACACCATCCGCATCGTCATGACCGCGGCGCAGCACCAGAACGCGCTGTTCCAGCAGGAGCTTGCCGCCTATCAGACCTTCCTCGCCCAGCATGCCCATGGCGGCTCGGATGACGGCCCGTCCTTCACCTTCACCAGCCTCGGCCTGACGCTGTCGAATTTCGAGACCGTCGAGGTCGCGATCGACGATGCCGTCAATACCGGGCCGGTGGCGGCCGATGATGCCGGGGCGATTCGGAGGTCTGGCGCAATGACGGCGGCAGCTTCTCCAGGGCCTTCACCTACAGCAACCCGGAGACGGACAACCCTGCCTTCCGGACCATGGGGGATGCGCTGTTCGAGGACGTCAGCGGCGATGGCGCGGTCGACCTGCTGATCAACGAGATCGACGGCTTTACCCACGCCATCGCCGACAGGCTGTTCATCAATGACGGGTCGGGCAACTTCACCGAAGCCGATACGCTGTCATTGCCCGGCTTCATCTTCGGCACCGATCCCGGGCTGATCTGACCATGGGGGTGGTCCGGCCGCGCGCGCCTCTTCCCGCGCCCGCTCGGCCGGAACGGTGACATGGCAGTCGAGCCGGGCGCCATGCGCGGCGATGCGGTCGAGACAGATCCCGGTCAGCCGCCTCGAGCCGAGTGCGCCGGTCCGGATCCGCTGGCCGAGCCGCGCCGATGCCCTCCCGGTCTCACCTGTCGCAGACGCCAGCCTACAGTCTCGCCCCCGGAGACGGGAGCCTCCCCCGCCGGGGACAGCGGTGCCGCAGGCAGACAGGCTGTGCTTCAGGCCTCCACCGCCTCGCCGAACAGCAGCACCAGCAGGCCGAGCACGGCAAGGGCGGCGAAGGCGAATGCCCGCCATCGCTGCGCCGGTTCCTGCCACGCGGCGTGGGCGGCGATTGCGGATTGCAGCGCGTAGTAGAGCGCGAAGGCGCGCGAGGCATAGGCGATGATCTCGAACACGTTCAGCCCCCAGGTCATTGTCAGGCCGATGGCGGTCAGCACGGCATAGGACTGCCGGACGCCGATCCGGCCGCGGGTGAGCTCCTCGATCAGCCCGCCGGAGCCGCCGGTATCGGCGACCGCGGCGCTGAACTGCGCCGCAAGCGCGGCGCCCACCAGCAGGATCGGCAGGATGGGGGCGACCACCTTCATCATGTCGATGATCGCGGTTTCCGAAAGTGCGACCTCGCCCGGGGCAAAGGCGAGGCTGAGCAGGGCGACGTAGATCACGTAGATCGCCGTGGCGATCCACTGCGCCATCCGCATCGAGCGGATGCGCATGCGGGCATCGTACTCGTCGCCGAGATAGCGCGTGGTCTCGAAACCCTGCACCGTGACGATCAACCCAAAGGCCAGAGTGACGCCGGACCAGCCGGTGACGTCCGGCGGCGAGAGATCGAGGCCCGATTCCGGCAGACGATCGAGCAGAAACAGGACCAGTCCGGTCAGCAGTCCGGCGATGATTGCGAGCTTGGCGCTGACGGTGATCTGTTCCAGCCGCTCCAGCGCGCCGAAGCCGCGGAACCAGCCCACGGCAAGCACGAATGCATAGACCGCCGTGGTCACGAGCCGGGCGTGGACCGGATCGTCAAGCGGTGTCAGGCTGACGCTGAACGAGCCGAGAAGGTTGAGGTAATAGGCCACCGATATCGTGTAGGCGAAGGCCAGCGACCAGGATGCGGCAGTGTCGAGCCGCAGCTGCCAGAGGTTCCGTTCCGGGCCGAGCCTGTCGATGGTGGCAATGTTGTCGCGGATAGCGGCCCCGAACAGATAGGCCCCAAGGCAGAGGCCGAACATGACCGCCGTCGCCCAGATGCCGTAGGAGGCATCGAGCACCGGGCCGAGCACCAGAAATCCGCTGCCGATGATCGAGGCCAGCGGGGTGACGGTCGCGCGCCACCATCGCGCGTCGGCGATGCGGGGCAGCAGCAGCACCGCCGCGCTCGCCACCACGGCGAGCAGCACCGCCGCGGTCAGCAACACGCCGAACCGGCCGCGCTATCGGGTTTCGAGTTCGATCCCGTCGATCCAGGCCAGCACCGATTTTTCCAGCTCGGTGACATGCAGCCCCTCGGCCTCCAGATCGGCCACCTCGCTTTCGAGCTGCTTTTCCAGATAGGCGTGCCGACGCATCAGCTCCTCGGCGGTCAGCTCGTTGGTCTTGGTCCAGGCGGCCTTTTCCTCCGCCAGGGCCTTCGCCGCCCGGATCTTGTTGCCGATTTCCTCCAGTCTGCGGTGCAGTTCATCGATATCGGCCATGGCAGTCGCTGATCCTCCATCCGGTTCGCGCAGGGCCGCGGCAGCGCATGTTCCGTTCTGGCCACCGCCGGACCGCGCAAGCCCTTCTCGGCCCTTCAATTTCCAGATCACTGCGAGATTTGCAATCCGCGACCGCCGGACACCGGTCCGGGTCCCGATGCCGCACCCCGATGGCGCTGCGGTACGAAATGTCGCAATCTTCATGTTTAAATATCCAGAATTGTCTCTTCAACTATCAAAATGCGTGGTTTATCGAGCCTGCTCGAAATCCGCCGGGGAGTCGTCCCGATCATCACCGCAGCTCAGCTCCGTGCCGCCAGGGCCTTGCTTGGCATCGACCAGAAGACCCTTGCCGCGATGGCAGGGGTCTCGGTGCCGACCATCCGCCGGATGGAGGCGAGCAAGGGCAATGTGCGCGGGGTGATCGGCACTCTGATGAAGGTCGTCGATGCGCTCGAGGCCGCGGGCATCGAACTGATCGCCGAGGGCGCGACGAGTGCGGGAGGAGGGCGCGGGGTGCGACTGCGCGAGATCGCGACACGTGAAGGCGATGCGAGGAGCGGGGCGGAGACGGGCGATGGCCGTTGAATTCGCCCTGATCGCCGCCGGCGCCCTGCTGCTGACCGGAATCGCCGCCATTCCGCTTTCCCACCACCGGCGGGCGGCCGAGCTGGTTTATGGCGCCTCGGCCCTGCCCTGCGGCTTCGCCGGTGTCATCGGGCTGTGGGCGCTCGTCGCGAACGCCGCACCCACCACGGTGACGCTGCCGCTGGGGCTGCCCTGGATCGGCGCGCATTTCCGCCTCGACGGGCTGGGCGCGTTCTTCCTGATCGTGCTCGGTCTGGGCGGGGCGCTCAACAGCATCTATGCCATCGGCCATGGCCGCCACGAGACCGAGCCCGGGCGGGTCCTGCCCTTCTACCCGGCCTTCCTTGGCGCGATGCTGTCGGTGGTGCTGGCCGATGACGCCTTCTCGTTCCTCCTGTCCTGGGAGGTAATGTCGCTCCTGTCCTGGGGGCTGGTGCTGGTCCATCACCGCGCCGGGGGCACGCAGCGGGCGGGTTATGTCTATCTGATGATGGCCGCCTTCGGCACCATGTCGCTGCTCTTGGCCTTCGGGCTGATGACCGGCGGTGCGGAAAATTACGGCTTCGACGCCCTGCGCGCGGCCACGCATGGGCCGGCGGCGATGGCGGCGGTGCTGGTGCTGATGCTCATGGGCGCCGGCTCCAAGGCCGGGCTGGTACCGCTGCATGTCTGGCTGCCGCTCGCCCATCCGGCCGCCCCCAGCCATGTCTCGGCGCTGATGAGCGGCATCATGACCAAGATCGCCGTCTACGGCTTCGTGCGGGTCGCCTTCGACCTGCTCGGCCCGGTGCCGTGGCCGATGGCGATGGTGGTGATGATCCTGGGCGGCATCACCGCGGTGATGGGGGTGATGCAGGCGCTGATGGAGCACGACATCAAGCGGCTTCTGGCCTATCACACGGTGGAGAATATCGGCATCATCTTCATCGGTCTCGGCCTGGCGCTGGCCTTCCGGGCCGAGGGGCTGACCGCCGCCGCCGCGCTGGCGCTGGTGGCGGCGCTGTTTCACGTGCTCAACCACTCGCTGTTCAAGAGCCTGCTGTTCATGGGCGCCGGCGCCATCCTCAACGCCACCGGCACCCGCGACATGGAGCGCATGGGCGGGCTCATTCACCGCATGCCGGTCACTGCGGTGGTGTTCCTGGCCGGCTGCGTGGCGATCTCGGCCCTGCCGCCCTTCAATGGCTTTGTCTCCGAATGGCTGACCTTTCAGGCGATCCTGGTCAGCCCCGACCTGTCGCCCTGGGGGCTGAAGATCTCCGCCCCCGCGGTGGGGGCGCTGCTGGCACTCGCCGCGGCGCTGGCGGCGACCTGCTTCGTCAAGGTCTACGGCGTCACCTTCCTCGGCCGGTCGCGCGGGGCGGAGGCGGCTGCGGCGCGCGAGACCGATCGCTGGTCGCTGGGCGCGATGGTGGTGCTGGCCGGGCTGTGCCTCGTGATCGGCATCCTGCCCGGCTTCGTCATCGACCTGCTGGCGCCGGTGACCCAGGCGCTTCTGGGCGGGGCGATGCCGCATCAGGCCGACAGCCCGTGGCTGACCATCATTCCGGTTGCCGCCAGCCGCAGCAGCTATAACGGTTTTCTGGTTGCCGTCTTCATCGCGCTCAGCGCCGGCACCATGGCCTGGGCCGTTCATCGCTTCGCCTCGCGCCGGCTGCGCCGGGCGCCGGCCTGGGATTGCGGCTTTCCCGATCCCAGCCCGGTCACGCAATACGGCGCGGGCAGCTTCGCGCAGCCGGTACGCCGGGTGCTGGGATCGGTGCTGATGCGCGCGCGCGAGGAGGTGTTCATGCCGCCGCCGGGCGACCTTCGCCCCGCAAGGCACGAGGTGCATCTGCGCGACCTGATCTGGGAGCGGAGCTATGCCCCGCTCGCCGCCTTCATCCAGGCCGCGGCCACGCGGCTGAACGTGATGCAGACCCTGACCATCAGGCGCTATCTGGCGCTGGTGGTGTTCTCGCTGGTCTCGCTGCTCGTGGTGCTGACGCTATGGAACTGATCGTCGCGCTCATCGTCCAGGGCCTGCAGATGCTGCTGGTGGTGGCGGTGGCGCCGCTGCTGGTGGGGCTGGTGCGCAAGCTCAAGGCGCGGCTGATGCGCCGGCGCGGCGCGCCGCTCATCCAGCCCTATCGCGACATCCTGCGCCTCCTGCGCAAGGAGGTGGTGCTGGCCGACAACGCCTCCTGGCTGTTCCGCGCCGTGCCCTATCTGGTCTTTGCCGCCACCTGGGTCGCCGCGGCGCTGGTGCCGACCTTCGCCACCGGCCTGCATTTCAGCTGGACCGCCGATCTGATCGCCATCGTCGCCCTTCTGGGCAGCGCGCGCTTCTTCCTCGCCCTTGCCGGCATGGATGTCGGCACCAGCTTCGGCGGCATCGGGTCGAGCCGCGAGATGATGATCGCCTCGATGGCCGAACCGGCGATGCTGCTGGCGGTGTTTGCCATGGCGCTGGTGGCCGGCTCCACCCAGCTTTCGACCGTGGCCCAGTTCATGGCCTCGCCCCATGTCGGGCTGCGGGTGTCGCTGGGCATGGCGCTGGTGGCGCTGATCATCGTCGCCATCGCCGAGAATGCGCGCATCCCGGTCGACAACCCGGCGACGCATCTGGAGCTGACCATGGCCCACGAGGCGATGGTGCTGGAATATTCCGGCCGGCATCTGGCGATGATCGAGCTCGCCGCGGCGCTGAAGCTGGTGCTCTATGTCTCGCTGATCGCCTGCGTGTTCTTTCCCTGGGGCATTGCCTCGGGCACCGGCAGCGCGGGCGCCTACGGGCTGGGGCTGCTGAGCTATGTGGTCAAGCTGGCCGTCGGCGGCATCCTGCTGGCGGTGCTGGAAAGCTCGATCGCCAAGTTGCGGGTGTTCCGGGTGCCGCATCTGCTCGGCACGGCGCTGATGCTGGGGCTGCTCGGTACGCTTCTGCTTTTCGTCTCCAGGGGGCTCTAGATGAACGCGACCGCATTCGACGTGGCCCACATGCTGGCCGGCAGCGTGGTGCTGGTCAGCTTCATGATGCTCTATCAGGACCGGCTGCTCGCGCTGCTCAACGTCTTCGCGCTGCACGCCGCGCTGCTCTCGGCCGCCGTCGCCTGGCAGGCGACGATCCAGGGCGCGCCGCATCTCTATGTCACCGCGGCCATCGCGCTCTTCTTCAAGGCCATGATCATTCCCGCCGCGCTGCACCGGATCATCCGCCGGCTGGGCATCCATCGCGAGGTCGAACAGGTGGTGGGAACCGGCATCACCATGCTGGCCGGGATGGGTCTGGTGGCTCTGTCGATCTCGCTGATGCTCAACCTCACCGCCTCGGCCGATGCGCTCGCCCGCGAGGATCTCGCCTTCGCGCTGTCGGTGGTGCTGCTGGGCCTTCTGATGATGATCACCCGGCGCAACGCCGTCAGTCAGGTGGTGGGCTTCATGTCGCTGGAAAACGGGCTGATCCTGGCGGCGACCGGCGCCAGGGGCATGCCGCTGGTGGTCGAGATCTCCGTCGCCTTCTCGGTGCTGATCGCCTTCATCGTCATCGGCGTGTTCCTGTTCCGCATCCGCGAGCGTTTCGACACCGTCGACGACAGCGCGCTCGAGCGCTTTCGGGGTGACGTCGGATGACTGTCGCCGGCTTCAACGCGGTGGAACTGGTGCTGCTGGTGCCGGCGGTCTCGGCGGCGCTGCTGGCGATCCTGCCCGGCTTTCGCATCACCGCCTGGCTGAACACGCTGGCCGCGCTTCTCACGCTCCTGGCCGCGCTGTCGCTGTTCGGTGCCGAGCGGCCCGCGCCGGGGAATTACCTGCTGGTCGACGATCTCAACATCGTCTTCATCGTGCTCAACACCTTCGTCGGCTTCACCGCCGCCTCCTTCTCGGCCAGCTATATCGGCCACGAGATCGAGACCGGCCGGCTGACGCCGGTCTATGTCCGCTTCTACCACGCCATGTACCAGCTGATGATGTTCGGCATGAATCTGGCGCTGGTGTCGAACAATATCGGGCTGATGTGGGTGGCCATCGAGCTCGCGACCCTGACCACCGTGCTGATGGTCGGCGTCTACCGCACGCCCGAGGCGCTGGAGGCGGCGTGGAAATACTTCATCCTCGGCTCGGTCGGCATCGCGCTGGCGCTGTTCGGCACCATTCTCGTCTATGTCGTCGCTCAGCCGGTTCTGGGCGAGGGCACGGCGGCGATGGTGTGGACCAACCTGATCGCGCGGGCCGGCGAGTTCGATCCCGCGCTGCTCAACCTCGCCTTCGTCTTCCTGCTTCTGGGCTACGGCACCAAGGTCGGTCTGGCGCCGCTGCATGCCTGGCTGCCCGACGCCCATGCCGAGGGCCCGACGCCGATTTCGGCGGTGCTGTCGGGGCTGTTGCTGAACGTCGCGCTCTATGCGGTGCTGCGCTTCAAGCTGCTGATGGCCGCCCATCCCGAGGCTCTGGCGCCCGGCCCGCTGATGGTGGGCATGGGGCTGTTGTCGCTGGTGTTCGCGGCGTTCATGCTCTACCGCCGGCGCGACATCAAACGGCTCTTCGCCTATTCCTCCATCGAGCATATGGGCATCATCGTCTTTGCCTTCGGCATGGGCGGCACGCTGGCCAACTTCGCCGGTCTCCTGCACATGGTCATGCACAGCCTGACCAAATCGGCGATCTTCTTCTCCGTCGGCCATGTCGCCCAGATCAAGGGCACGCAGAAGGTGGCCGAGATCCGCGGCCTGACCCAGAGCCACCCGCTCCTGGGCTGGGGGCTCGCCATCGGGGTGCTGGCCATCGCCGGCCTGCCGCCCTTCGGCGTGTTCATGAGCGAGTTTCTCGTCGTCACCTCGACCTTCGCCCGCAATCCGGTGCTGGCGCTAGTGCTGGTCTTCGGGCTGCTGGTCGCCTTCGGCGCGCTGCTGTTGCGGCTGACCGGATTCCTGTTCGGCGAGCCCACCGGCGAGCTGAAGCCGGCCCGTGCCTCCCTCCTGCCGCTCTATGCGCATATGGCGCTGGTGCTGATCGCCGGCCTCTACATGCCCGGGCCGATGGTGGACTGGTTTCGCGCGGTGGCGAAGCTGTTGGGCTGAGGGATCGGGATGCCGCAAAGCCGCGAGATGATCGATGTCACAGCCGCCGCCCTGCGCGGCGGGCCTGTCCGCCCCCGGCAGGTAAGCGTCGCCGAATGGGAATCGGCAGCCGCGCAGGCGGCGAGCGGAACGCTGGTCCTCATGGGCCTGTGGGCGGCCGGCGATCGGGTGCAGATGGCGCTGATGAGCCCCGGTGCGCGAACCGTCGGCGTGCTGGAGATCGCGGCCGAGAAGGGGCGCTTTCCCTCGGTCGGCGCGCTGCACGCGCCGGCCCAGCGGCCGGAACGCGCGATCCGCGACCTGCACGGACTGGTGCCCGAGGGCGCGCCCGATGACCGGCCCTGGCTCGATCACGGCCGCTGGGGCCTGCGCCATCCGCTGGCCGCCGAGCCGCAGACGGTAGAAGGCGAGGCCGAACCGGCCACGGCCTATCGCTTCCTGCCCGTGGAGGGCGAAAGCCTGCATCAGGTCCCGGTCGGCCCGGTTCATGCCGGCATCATCGAGCCGGGGCATTTCCGCTTCACCGCCCAGGGCGAGAC
>RFIR01000304.1 GCA_003695135.1 Alphaproteobacteria bacterium
GCATTCGCCCAATATCGAATCGATCACCGTGGTCCGCCGCGGCAAGGTGCGGCGCGCCAAGCTCTACTATCTGCGCTCGCGCCGCGGCAAGTCGGCCCGCATCACCGAAAAGACCAACTACAAGCCGCGCGAGATCGGCGGGAACGGCGCGGAATAGGACTCGCGCCCCCCGGGGCAGGCCAGCCCGATCCGATCAGCCGGTTCCGGCGCGGCGCTGACAGCGCCGCCCGCACTCCCACCCCGTCGCCCGCTGCCCCAGCGGCGGTTTCGGGCTGGACATGGCCGCGGCCTGCGGACATGCTCGCCCATGTTCAACGGGGAGGAGTGACACGACATGTTTCCCAGTCTCAAATCCGTGCTTGCCGGTCTGGCGATCGCCGCGCTGGGCGCGACCGGTGCGCTTGCGCAGGAATTCGTCTTCAAGCTGCATCACCTGCTCGGCGCCAATTCGCCGGCGCAGAAGAACATGCTGGAGCCATGGGCGAAGCAGGTGGAGGAAAATTCCGGCGGCCGGGTCAAGATCGAGATCTACCCCGCCATGTCGCTGGGCGGGCGGCCGCCCGAGCTGATCCAGCAGGTCCGCGACGGGGTGGTCGATCTGGTCTGGACCGTCAACGGCTACACGCCGGGGCTGTTTCCGCGCACCGAGGTGTTCGAGCTGCCCTCGGTCTTTCGCAACGACATCAAGGCCACCAACCTGGCCATGTACGACCTGTTCGAGAGCGATCTGAAGCAGGAATACAAGGGGCTTGAGGTGATGTGGCTGCATGTCCATGCCGGGCAGGCCATCATGACGGTGGACAAGGAGGTGCACAGCCCCGCCGACATGGCCGGGATGAAGATCCGCATCCCGACCCGCACCGGCGCCTGGGTGATCGAGGCGCTGGGCGCGGCGCCAGTGGCCATGCCGGTGCCGGCCGTGCCGCAGGCGCTGTCCAAGAAGGTGGTCGATGCCACGCTCCTGCCCTGGGAGATCATCCCGCCGCTGAAGCTGCAGAACCAGATCAAGTATTTCATCGAGGGCCACAACCAGACCCGCATCGGCACCACCACCTTCCAGGTCTCGATGAACAAGGCGCGCTGGGACAGCCTGCCCGACGACATCAAGAAGGCGTTCCGCGACGCCTCGGGCCGCGACTGGTGGGGCAAGGTCGGCGACATCTGGCGCGCGGGCGACGATTTCGGCATCTCGGTCGCCGAAAAGGCCGGCCGCAAGCACATCGTGCTGAGCGAGGCCGAGACCGAGGCCTTCATGGAGGCGGTCCAGCCGGTGGTCCAGCGCTGGATCGAGGAGGTCAGCGCCAAGGGTATCGACGGCGCCGCGCTGGTGGAGAAGGCGCGCGCGGCGATCGCGGCCAATACCGCCGCCAACTGAGGTGACGGACTCGCCGGCCGGCAGCAGGACGGCGGAACGCCACCGGGCGTTCCGCCGCTTCGTGACGATCTGGGCGCTGCTCGGCGGCGCGCTGCTGTGTGCCGTGGTTCTGGTCAATACCGGCTCGATCATCGGCGCGGCGCTGTTCACCGCCAACGAGACCGGCTGGCTGGGCGGGGCGCTGCCGCACTGGATGGCCAGCCCGATCCTAGGCGATTTCGAGCTGACCGAGATGGGCGTCTGCATCGCGGTGTTCAGCTTCCTGCCCTACTGCCAGCTGACCCGCTCCAATGTCACCGCCGACATCTTCACTGCCCATGCCTCGCCGCAATGGGTGGCGCGGTTCTCGCTGCTCGCCTCGCTGGTCGCGCTGGCCTTCATGGCAATCCTGGCCTGGCGGATGTATTTCGGCATGCTCGACCAGCGCGAATACGGCTATACCACCGCGATCCTGCTTCTGAAGCACTGGTATGCCTATCTGCCGATCCTGGCCTCGCTGGCGCTGACGGTGCTGGCCGCGCTGGTGACGCTCGCCGAAGACGCCGAACGGGCCTAGGGGGCGGTGTCATACAGATGATATCCGTGCGCAGTCCGGACCAGGAAAAAGAGATGCGGCTGAAGAGAGCCTCGCCCGGCGCAGCCGGGCGGCGCCCGACCTTCCCCCCGGGAGGGCGCATTGCGGCGGCAGGCAGAGGCGCGGCCGGTGGGCTTGTTTGCCGTGAAATCGCCCCACGCACGGTTTTGCCGCGCCCTCCCAAGGTCGGGCACCGCCCTCGGCGAATGCCGCACCGGTTTTCTGGCCCGATCATTGATGCTGCAAGCGTAGCAGGAAAAAGCCGATGCTCGATGCGCTGATGATCGGCTTTGCCGGGCTGGGGATCCTGATCCTTCTGATCGTGATCCGGATGCCGATCGCCTATGCGATGATCCTGGTGGGCGGGATCGGCGTCGCCATCCTCAGCGGTCCCGCTATCCTGTTCTCGCAGCTCAAGACGCTGGCCTACAGCCAGTTCTCCAATTACAGCCTGTCGGTGGTGCCGATGTTCATCCTGATGGGCAACATCGCCACCCAGACCGGGCTCAGCCGCGACCTGTTCCGCGCCGCCAATGCCTGGATCGGCTGGCTGCGCGGCGGCACCGCCATGGCGGCCATCGCCGCCTGCGCCGGCTTCGGGGCGGTCTGCGGCTCCTCGCTGGCCACCGCCTCGACCATGGGCCAGGTGGCGCTGCCCGAGCTGCGCCGGTATCGCTATTCCGGGGCGCTGGCCACCGGCACGCTGGCGGCCGGCGGCGTGCTGGGCATCCTGATCCCGCCCTCGGTGGTGCTGGTGGTCTATGCGGTGATCGTCGAGGCCAACATCGTCTCGATGTTCGCCGCCGCCCTGTTCCCCGGCATCATCGCGGTGATCTTCTTCATCCTGACCATCGGCGTCTATGTGATGGTGCGGCCCGAGGCCGGCCCGAAGGGCGGGGCCAGCACGCGCGGCGAATTCCTCGCCGCCACCCTCGGCGTGCTGCCGGTGCTGGTGATCTTCGGACTGGTGATCGGCGGCATCTATGGCGGCTTCTTCAACCCCACCCCGGCCGGCGCCATCGGCGTGTTCCTGGTCTGGCTCTACGGCATCTTCCGCCGCAGCGTGTCGATGCGCAGCCTGGGCGAGGCACTTCTGGCCACCGCGCGCACCACCGGCATGATCTATCTGATCGTGCTCGGCGCGGAACTTCTGAAGATCTTCATGTCCCGCGGCGGCGTGCCCCAGGCCATCGCCGACTGGATGGCGAACTCCGGCCTCGCGCCGATGACGGTGCTGGTGATCCTGCTGATCGCGCTGATCTTCCTCGGCTGCCTGATGGACAGCCTGTCGATGATCCTGCTCGCCATCCCCTTCTTCTGGCCGGTGCTGGTCGAGATCAATGGCGGCGACTATGTCCCGGCCGAGATGGCGGGCTTCGGCATGTCGTCTGAGGATCTCAAGATCTGGTTCGGCATCCTGTCGCTGATCGTGGTCGAGCTGGGGCTGATCACGCCGCCGGTGGGCATGAACGTCTTCGTGATCTCGGCGATGGCCCGCGACACGCCGATGCGCGAGACCTTCATCGGGGTGATGCCGTTCTTCGCCGCCGAGATCGTGCGGGTGGCCATCCTGCTCGCCTTCCCGGCGATCACCCTGTGGCTGCCGCACTATCTGTCGGGTTAGCGGCGATGGAGGAGGCATTTCTCGCCCGCTGCCGCGCCGCGCTGGAGGCCGAGCTTGCCGCGCTGGAGTCGTTGCAGGCCGGCACGGAGGAGGCGCGCAGGCCGGTGACGCTCGACCAGCCGGCAGTCGGCCGGCTCAGCCGCATGGATGCGCTGCAGCTGCAGGCGATGGCCCGGGCCAGCGACCGGCTGCGCGAACAGCGCAAGGCGCGCATCCGCGCCGCACTTTCCCGGATGGACGCAGGCGAATACGGCTACTGCGTGAAATGCGGCGATGAGATCGCGGCGAAGCGGCTGGAGGCTGACCCGACCGTGCCGCTCTGCATCGGCTGCGCCAGCGGCCGCGGCTGAATCGCCGCGGACATGCAGACCCGCGAGGCAGGGCTGCGCCGGCACTGGACAAAGCCCCGGGCTGCGGTCACATGAGGGCCGGGCCGGAAGGGAGTGCGCCGCCATGTTTCGCCGAATCCGCTGGATCGTGCAGATCGTCCTGCTCCTGGGCGTGGTGGCCTTCTTCCACTATTTCCTGCCCCAGCACGACATCGTCTACATCGTCGGGACCGATGTCATCCGCACCGATCCCTCCGGCCCCGATCAGACCACGCGTGATGTGCGCTACATCAACGCCGTGCGCCCCGACGGCCGGACCAGCGAGTACCGCAACGAGGATACCGGCTGGGGCTTCCCGTTCTATTTCAAGTTCGATTCGGGCAAGCTGCAGGCCGAGGCGCAGGCGCTGCAATCGACGGCGAACGATCCGGTCTGGGTGGTGATCACCCATTACGGCTGGCGCATCACCTATCTGTCCTGGTATCCCAACGCCGTCTCGATCCGCCGCGCTACCGGGCCGGACGAGTTCATCGTGCCGTGGTTCAACATCTTCTTCCTGTCCGGTCTGGCGCTGTTTGCGATCTGGCTCGGCTTCCGGATCTGGAAGTTCAAGGCCGACCATATCGACCCGCTGATCGAGGAAGCGGTGGACGAGGTCGACCTGCGCACCGGCCGGGTGATCGACCGCGCCGAGGGGTTCTGGGCCCGTCTGCTGCGCCTCATCCGCCGCCGTTAGCGCGGGCGGATGCGCTCCGCCCCCGCGGGGCGGATTGGTTGGTGCCCGCTGCCGGGATCGAACCGGCACGGCCGAAGCCGAGGGATTTTAAGTCCCTTGTGTCTACCAATTCCACCAAGCGGGCTGGCCGGTGCCAGATTAGCCCCCGGGCCGCGACAGTAAAGACCCCGGCGGTCCGTATCGTATCGAGTCGAACCGGTTCCACCCGCCCGGAGAGCGTGAGCCGAACCGGGCATGCGCCCGTTCGCCAGCTCTACTCGCGCCATGGCGTTCGCGGCCGCACCCACTCAGGCGGGCGCATATCCCATACTGCCAAGCCCCGCCAGCCAGACCCGGGCGTTCCGCGCGGGCGCCGCAAAATGCGGCGCCGGAGAAGTTCGCTTCCGATTTTCACCTATTTCATAAATATTGATTAGAGAGCCCTGCAAAACTCCGCCGGCCAGACCCTGTCGCTTCGCCTGGGCGCCGCCAAATACGGCGCTACATACGATTTTCTTATTTTCACTGTTGATTGTGAAATATTGATTGCAAATTTATTTTCTAATTATTTTATTCGCGCA
>RFIR01000305.1 GCA_003695135.1 Alphaproteobacteria bacterium
ATCTCGCCCAGGAACTTCTCGCGTTCCTCAAGCTTGGTGGCGAGCGCGCGCACCGAGCGCTTGACCGCCATGCATTCGGCGCCGATCCGCACCCCGTCCTTCAGCGTCTTCTGCGCCTTCATCGCCGCCTGCAGCTTGTCGGCCTTGCCCGACAGCGAATCTGTCTTGTGCCGCGTCTTGGTGGTGTGCTCGCGATAGGCCTTGCGCGCCTTCTCGCAATCGTTGAGCTTCGACTTCACCCCCTTGACCACGAAGTTCATCACCTCCTTGGCGACCTCCTTGGGGTCCTTGTCCTTCGTCATCTCCCTGCCCGCGGTCTTGACCTTGCGCGCAATGGTCTTGATCGCGTCCAGCGGGTGCTTGATGTCGATGCCGGAGGTGTCGCTCAGCTGACGTTCGGCGGCCTGCTGGATCGCGGTGCCGCGGAGCGTGATGAAGGCCTGTACCCCGCCATAGAGGTCCTTGCGCAGCTTCTCCTCGTTCTTGATCTGCTGCATCAGATCGGCGCCCAGCGTTGCCAGCTCTTTCACGATGGTGACATAGGAGGTGACGTCGGCGCCCATCGTCGCCACCAGCTTCGCGACCGAGCCGCCGATCTTGATCACGCCGAGGCCCCATTTGAAGGCGGTGCGCACGCGGGCTTCCTTGAGGTTCTTGTCGCCCTGCGCCTCCTTCTTCAGCCGGGCCTCGACCGCCTTGTTGGCCGCGCCTTCGGCGGCGGCGAGCGCGTTCTTGATCGAGGCGTTGGTCTCCCCGATCATCTTCCCGGCCGCTTCCAGATTCTTCTTGCTCGGCGTCTTCATCAGCTCGTCGATCTTGTCGTCGAGCCGCTTGGCCTCCTCGGTGATGATCTTCTCGTAGCGCTCCAGCTCGTCGCGCGCCGCCTTCTCCAGCCGGTCCATGGCCGCCGACGGCACGGTAGAGGCCTTGAGAATGCCCTTGGTGGTGACCTCGATGGTGATGTCGACCCGCGTCTTGGGGATCTCGATATGCTTGACGCCCTTGTCGCGGATCAGATCGACGATGTAGAATTTCCGGGTCGTGGTCTTGGTCGTGGCCATCCGTTTTCTCCGTTTCGGTCAGGATCGTTTCCGTCTCGCCCCCCGGTGGTCGGTTACGCCCTAGGCACCGTAGTCATAGGTGAAGTTGCCGTCGGCCACGCCGACATGCACCTTCTCGACCGAGCCGCCCTCCATCATCCGGCGCAGGAACTCCGCCGAGATCGCCGGCAGCATGGTGTTGGTCAGGATCGCGTCGATCATCCGCCCGCCCGATTCCACCTCCTGGCAGCGCGCGACGATGGTCTCGATCACCGCATCGTCATAGGTCAGGGGCACGCCGTGGGTGTCGCGCACCCGCCTGACGATGCGGCCGAGCTGCAGCCTGGCGATCTCGCCGATGATCTCGGGGCTGAGCGGATAGTAGGGAATGGTCACCAGCCGGCCGAGCAGCGCCGGCGGGAACACCTTCAGAAGCGGCTCGCGCAGCGCCTTGGCGATGCCCTCGGGGTCCGGCATCAGATCGGGATCGGCGCACATGTCCATGATCAGGTCGGAGCCGACATTCGAGGTCAGCAGGATCAGCGTGTTGCGGAAGTCGATCATCCGCCCCTCGCCATCCTCCATCTGCCCCTTGTCGAAGACCTGGAAGAAGATCTCGTGCACGTCCGGATGCGCCTTCTCCACCTCGTCGAGCAGCACCACCGAATAGGGCTTGCGCCGCACAGCCTCGGTCAGGATGCCGCCCTCGCCATAGCCGACATAGCCCGGCGGCGCGCCCTTGAGCGTGGAGACGGTGTGCGCCTCCTGAAACTCGCTCATGTTGATGGTGATGACGTTGTGCTCGCCGCCATAGAGCGTCTCGGCCAGTGCCAGCGCGGTCTCGGTCTTGCCGACGCCGGAGGTGCCGGCGAGCAGGAAGACGCCGATCGGCTTGGAGGGGTTGTCGAGCCCCGCGCGCGAGGTCTGGATGCGTTTGGCGATCATCTCCATGGCATGATCCTGCCCGATCACCCGCTTGTTGAGGATGTTGGGCAGGTCGAGCACGGTGGCGACCTCGTCCTTGACCATGCGGCCGACCGGAATGCCGGTCCAGTCGCCCACCACCGAGGCGATGGCCTGGGCATCGACGATGGGCAGGATCAGCGGGCGTTCGCCCTGCAGCTTCTTCAGATCGTATTGCAGCGTGCCGAGCTCGTTGAGCAGCGCGGCGCGGTCCTCCTCGCTCTGCTCGCTGCCCTCGGGCACCTCGGGCGCATCCGGGCCATCGGCCGCCCCGCCCTCGCCGCGCAGCCGCTTGCGGATGTCGAGGATCTTCTCGACCAGCGCCTTCTCGCTCTCCCAGCGTTCGGTCAGCTCGGCGAGGCGTTCCCTCTCGTCGGTCAGGTCGGTGGTGGCGCGCTCGCGCCGCTCCGTGACATCGTATCCCGCCGCCGCCTCGCGCTCGATGATCTCCAGCTCGGTCTCCAGCGCCTGGATGCGGCGCTGGCTGTCATCGACTTCGGCCGGCACCGCATGCTGGCTGATCGCCACCCTGGCGGCGGCGGTGTCGATCAGGCTGACCGACTTGTCGGGCAGCTGGCGGGCGGGGATGTAGCGATGCGACAGCCGCACCGCCGCCTCCAGCGCCTCGTCGAGGATCTGCACCTTGTGGTGCTTCTCCAGCATCCCGGCGATGCCGCGCATCATCATGTGCGCGCGGGCCTCGTCGGGCTCGTCGACCTGGACCACCTGAAAGCGGCGGGTCAGCGCGGGGTCCTTCTCGATATGCTTCTTGTATTCGGCCCAGGTGGTGGCGGCGATGGTGCGCAGCGTGCCGCGCGCCAACGCCGGCTTGAGCAGATTGGCCGCATCGCCGGTGCCCGCGGCCCCGCCGGCGCCGATCAGCGTGTGCGCCTCGTCGATGAACATGATGATCGGGGTGGTCGAGGCCTGCACCTCCTCGATCACCGCCTTGAGCCGGTTCTCGAACTCGCCCTTCATCGAGGCGCCGGCCTGCAGCGCGGCCACATCGAGCTCCAGCAGACGCGCGCCGCGGACGCCCGGCGGCACGTCGCCGCGGGCGATGCGCAGGGCAAAGCCCTCCACCACCGCCGTCTTGCCCACCCCGGCCTCGCCGGTCAGGATCGGGTTGTTCTGCCGCCGCCGCATCAGGATGTCGACGATCTGGCGGATCTCCTCGTCGCGGCCGACGATCTGGTCGATCTGCCCCTCGCGCGCCTGCCGGGTCAGATCCCTGGTGAACTGCGCCAGCGCCTCTTCCTTGCCCATCTGGGCCGGGGCCATGGCGCCCGAGGCCTCGCCGGGGCTCACCCCGCCGCCGACCGTGCCGTCCCTGGCCGCCATCGCCTCCTCGGGCGAGCCGCCGCAGATCTCGTCGAAATTGTCCGACAGATCCTCCGCCTTGACCTTACGGAACTCGCCGGAAATGCCGTAGAGCACGTTCTTCAGCTCCGGCGTGCGGACCAGCGCGAACAACAGATGGCCGGTGCGGATATGCCCGGTGCCGAACATCAGCGAGGCATAGAGCCAGCCCTGCTGCACCGCATGCTCGATATGGGCCGAGAAGTCCGAGATCGAGCTCGCCCCCCGCGGCAGCGCGTCGAGCGCCGCGGTCATGTCGCGCGCCACCGCCGCGGCGTCGAGCTCGTAATGACGCAGGATGCGGTGCATGTCGCTGTCGGGCGTCTGCAGGATCTGGTGCAGCCAGTGGACCAGCTCGACATAGGGGTTGCCGCGCATCTTGCAGAATACCGTCGCGCTCTCGATCGCCTTGTATGCCAGCGTGTCGAGCTTTCCGAACAGCTTCACGCGGTTGATCTCAGCCATGACCCGTTGCTCCCTGCCCTTCAGGCCGCTTCCGCCCTCGCCAGCGGCCTAAGATAAAGATCGTCGACTTCCCGTTCGGCGGGGCTTTCGCCCAGCCATGTCGTCCAGCCGAGCTGGCCCTGCCGGCCCAGCTTCAGCGGCGGGGCCGCGCCCCTGGCCAGGATGATGTTCACATCCCAGTCGAGCGCATCGCCCGCATAGTTGCGCACGATGGCCACCAGCCGCCCGAGGCTGTCGCCGCCGGGCAGGAGACGCCGGTAGCCATCCAGCCCCACCGGTCCCAGCCGGATGCGGAACTTGGCCTGGCGCGACCATACCCGCGCGCCGAGGCTGGCCGAGCGGCCGAGCCCGGCGGGCCGGCCCAGCTGCCAGCGGTCGCCGGCATCGAGGGTCAGCCAGCTGCCGACGAAGCTCTCGATGCGGCAGGGCACCTTGAAGAAGGCCGAGAGGATGGCGAGCAGCCCCTCCTCGTTCTTCGGCCCGTGCGCCAGCCGGCCGGCGAAATGCAGCTTGGCCAGATCCGGCATCTCGTCGCGATCGGCGAATGCCGCGCCGCGCAGCCCGGCGAAGGCAGCGACATAACCGGCGAAGGGATCGTCGCCCGGCCGGTCAAAGGAGGGCGCGGGCTCGCCGCTGACCCAGGCCCGGTAGAGCAGCCCGGTCATGCGGTGGTGAAAGATGTCGGCAAAGCCGACGATGGTGGAATCGTCGAAGTTGCGCAGCCGGTCGCGGGCGTATTCGGTGATGTGCAGCGGCAGCGGCCCGCCGGGGCCGAACAGGCCGAAGAACAGGTTGCTCAGATGGCCGGGGCGGTCGCCATCGGGCGGGGCGAATTCGGTGACGGTCGAGCTCTGGAAGGCAAGCTCCACCGATTGCCGCAGACGCACCGCATCCTGGGCGGGGCGGCGCGACCGGCCCAGCCGGGGACGCCCGGCAAAGGCCGCCTCGATGATGCGAAGCGCCTGAAAGACGTGAAAGGCCTGCGGCCGCTCGGCGAGCAGCCCGAGCAGGTCTAGATCACCTGTCTCAGACCGCTCATTGGCTGCCATCTTGCGATTTCACCCCTTTCATGGCTTTCGATCCGGGTTTCGGTAAAGCTGTTGAGCGAGACGTGGCGGGCGAAGAAGTGGTTGAGCACCGCGCCCAGCAGATACACGCCGGAGCCCTCGTAGAAGCTCTCGTCGAACTCCACGCTGATCTCCACGCCGCGCACGGCGGTAGACAGCACCTTGTCGGCCATGCGCCGCACGATGGGGCGCGAGCGCAGCCGCACCACCCCCTCGATCTGCTTGGCCAGCGCCTGATCGCCCGGGGGCGCGTAGATGCCCAGAAGCTCGCGCAGCGCCGCGGCCGAACTGCCCTTCGAGGTTTCCGCGATCGACAGGTAGTTGAGCGTCAGATGGCTGATCAGCCGCCAGCCGGTATCGCCGGTGGACACCAGGCTCGGCCGCGGCCGGGTCGGGCCGCGCAGCGCCCGCACCGAGGCGACCGGCCCGCCTTCGGGCATCTCGAAATCGGTGCTGCCCCCGCCCATCGACAGCATCAGCGGCAGGTCGCGGTTGGTGACCAGCGCGCTGACCGAAAGCTGGTCCATGCGGCCCGAGAACGGCGCGCATTCGCGGTCGACGAGGCTGACGAACAAATCCGAGCCGAGATAGGAGGTGCGCGCGCCCTTCAGCCGCTGGCGCTCGGAACGCTGCCGCATCCGCCGGCGCACGGTGTAATAGGCCGGATGCGTCTCGCCCGCCGCGGTGTAGTCGTCGGCGCTGTAGAAGGGCCGGAACACGGTATCCTCGGTCTCGTCGCTGGAGATGCCGATGCAGCGGGTCAGCGCATAGACCTCGTAATCCAGCCCCGCGGTGCGGTCGGGAACCACCTCGTATTCGGTCCGCCGCGCGTCGACATGCACCCGGTCACAGCGCTTTTCGTAGAGATTGATCGCCGGGGTGGCGAAAAGCTCGAAACTTTCCGGCGCCAGCGTCGCGCGCAGGCTGGCCTCGGTGCCGCGCAGCAGGATCACCAGATCGGCCTCCGCGCCCTCGGCCTGGTCGAACAGCCCCTCCAACGCGGACAGCCGCACGAAGAAATAGCGCTGCGGCAGGGCGAAATATTCCTGGATCAGCCGATAGCCGTCGAAACTCTCGGCCCGCCGCGGCAGCAGCGCCTCCTCGGCCGAAAACCCCTGCGGCGCGATCGGCACGCCGGGGGCGTGGCGCACCCAGTCGCGGCGCCGGTCGGTGGAGCGCGCGGCCACGCCCACCCCGGCGTTGAGCAGGGTCTCGTAAAGCGTCCACGGTTCGCGATCCGGCCCGCTCATGTAGAGCGACAGCGCGTCGAGCGGCAGTTCGCGTATCGGCTTGCCGTCGGTGCGTCTGAGCCGGAGCCGGATTGCCGCGCGGGCCCGGGCATTGGCGTCGAAGCCGCGGGCGACGATCTCCGAACGCCCCTCGATATATTCGGCCTCGGTGATCTCCAGCGGCCACAGCGTGACCTCATGGGCGGTGCGGAAATCGCAGGCGGTCTGATCGCCCTCGCCCAGAAGGCTGCGCAGGATGGTGCCGCGCGGAATAGAAAACCCGGCCTCCAGCCCGCCCTGTGTCGGATCGGGCTGCAATCGCGCGATCATCATCGAGGGCAGCTGGCAGAGATAGTGGGGAAACACAATCTCCAGCAGGTGCTGGGTGAAGGAGGGATATTGCAGCTCCAGCTCCAGCTGCACCCGCGCGGCGAGAAAGGCGAAGCCCTCCAGCAGCCTCTCGACATAGGGGTCGAGAACCTCCAGCCCCTCCATGCCCAGCCGGCGGGCGATCTTGGGATAGGATTCGGCGAATTCCTGCCCCATCTCGCGCATGAAGGACAGCTCGCGCTCGTAATGCTCCAGAAGGCGGGTATCCATGGAACTATCCGCGGCGGTCGAGCTTGAAATCGCCCGAGGTCACGTCGAGCTCGGTACGCATGTAGATCTCCAGCGGCAGCGGCTTGGCCCAGATGTCGGCGCGAATGTCGAAGCTCAGCGTCGGCCCCTCGCTCCCGGACTCCCGGACATATTTCACCGTCAGGCTGGCGGGGTTGATGCGGGGCTCGAAGATCTCGATGGCGTCGCGGATCGAGCGCTCGATGTCGCGCGCCGTCGTCCCGGCAGCCCGTATGCCGGCGATCTCGACGATGCCGTAGTTCAACGTCGAGCGGGTGACATTGGGAAAGCGCTCGGGGTCGATCACGTCGGCCTTGGATGTGGTGTTGAGAAGCCAGGCGAGATCGCGCAGCACGATCTCGCGCAGGCGGCGGACGTCGATGACGCGCTTGTCGCGGCTCTCGGTCGTCTCGTGCGGGGCATCGTCGGTCAGCCGGTCGAGCAGCGAGGGCTGCAGCCGTTCGACATCGCGCACATCAGCCATCGGCATCCTCCGCCGCGGCCCCTGTGTCGAAGCTGACCCGGCGCAGATCCATCAGCGCCAGATCGTCGGCATCGGTGGCAAGCACGCGCTGGCCGAGTCCGGCATAGGTCTCCGCCCCCAGATCGCGCCATGCGGTGGCGCGTGCCAGGCGCTGCGCATCGTCGCCGTCGCGGGCGGTGAAGGGATAGCGGGTGGGGATGAACCCGATGACCTCGCCGCCATTGGCCCAGCGGATCTCCACCGGCGTCCAGACGCGATCGCGCAGATCGGAGGGTTCGTCGAAGCTGAGCGAGGCGATCGCCCCGAAGGGTGCCCAGTAATACTTGCCGTCGACGATCACCTCCAGCACCGGCCCCAGCCGGCTGTCGGCATCGGCGATCCAGGCAAAGGGCTTCTCGTCGGCCTGCCCCGGCACGGCCGGGGCCAGTTCGAAGGCCTCCGCCCGCAGATCGGCCGCGCGGCTCACCTCGCCGGCGGCCAGCGGCCTGAGCGCCTCGATCATGAGCGCGATCCAGCGATGGGGCTGGCCGAAGACCAGCGGCGCCTTCTCGCCGGCAAAGACCTTCTCGCGATAGAGCTCGCAGATGATCGCCTCGCGATAGGCCTGGGCCATCGGCACCGCGGCGGGGTCGAGCTCGGCCGAAAGCTTCAGCTGCCGGATCGCGCGGTCCCAGTCGCCGGTGACGCACAGAAGCTGGAACAGAAAGATGCGCAGCCTCGCCTCCGAGGGCTTCGCGCGCACTGCTTTGGCCAGTTCCTTCAGGGCGCCGGAAACATCGCCGCTTTTCAGCAGATCCTCTGCCAGCATTCACGCCACCCCGTTGACTGGTTCTCGTCGGTATCCGGCGCCGGTCCTCCGGCGCCGGTGGGCGATACGGCTCGGGACGGTCCCCGCCCGGCGACCCGGGCAGGGCCATTCCCGACCAATTACTCGACCTTGTCGGAGGCCTCGTTGAGCACGCGGCTCCACATCGCCTCGCCGGCATCCTCCATCTTGCCGTCGGGCTTCTGCTTCTTGTAATTGATCTTGATCGCGCCGTACTGGAACACGACCTCCTCCTCGCAGACATCGTCACCGTCCTGGCCCGACCAGGTGATGTCCTGCACCATGACCATCGAGAACTTGAAGGTCATGAACACGCCGCCCGACTTGTCGTCGGCGCCGCCCGACCGGCGCAGCTCGATCGAGGCCTCCTTGAAATGCTTGCCCGTGCACAGCTTGGTGAACAGGTCGCAGGAGGCGGTGTCGGTCTGCTTCTGGACCGTGAACTCCTTGAAGGTCGCCTTGCCGGCGCCGCCGCCGCCGGTCATCGAGCCGAAGTTGATGTTGTTCTCGGCGCCGAAGCTGAAGGACTTGATCTCGATCGCGTCCTTCATCGCCTTGTCCTGGCTCTCGCCTTTGATCCCGTCGATCTTGAGGAATGCATCGAATGCCATGGTAGTCGCTCCTTGAGGGTTTGCCCGTCACGCGGGCGGTTTCAGGGGATCGGGCACATTCGGTCGGCTTACCCGCCTTTCTCGGAGGGCAGCTTCGAGACGAGCCGCAGGGACACGGTGAGCCCCTCCAGCTGATAGTGGGGTCTGAGGAAGAACTTGGAGCTGTAGTAGCCCGGATTCCCCTCCACATCCTCGACCACGACCTGGGCCGCCGCCAGCGGCTTGGTCGCCTTCACGCTCTCGGGCGAGATGTCGGGGTTCTTGTCGACATATTGCGAGATCCAGTCCTGCAGCCAGCTTTCCATCGCATCGCGGCTCTTGAACGATCCGATCTTGTCGCGGACGATGCACTTCAGGTAGTGGGCGAAGCGGCAGGTCGCGAACAGATAGGGCAGCCTTGCGCCGAGATTGGCGTTGGCCGTGGCGTCGGGATCGTCATATTCGGCCGGCTTGTGCAGCGACTGGGCGCCGATGAAGGCGGCCATGTCGGAATTCTTGCGATGGATCAGCGGCATCAGGCCGTTCTTGGCCAGCTCCGCCTCGCGCCGGTCCGAGATCGCGATCTCGGTCGGGCACTTCATGTCCACCCCGCCATCGTCGGTGGGGAAGGTGTGGGTCGGCAGACCCTCCACCGCACCGCCCGATTCCACGCCGCGGATGCGCGAGCACCAGCCATACATCTTGAACGAGCGGGTGATGTTGGTGGCCATGCCATAGGCGGCGTTCACCCAGCTGTACTTGGAGCTGTCCGCGCCCTCGGTGTCTTCCTCGAAGGCGAACTCCTCCACCGGCGAGGTCTTGGCGCCATAGGGATAGCGGCCGAGGAAGCGCGGCATGGCCAGGCCGATATACTGGCTCTCCTCGCTCTCGCGCAGGCTGCGCCAGGGCGCGTATTCCGGCGTCTGGAAGATCTTGGTCAGATCGCGCGGGTTGGCCAGCTCCTGCCAGCTGTCCATCTGCATCAGCGCCGGATCGGCGCCGGTGATGAACGGGGCATGGGCCGCGGCGGCGATCTTGGCCATCTCGCCCAGAAGCTCCACATCGGGTGGCGAGTGGTCGAAATAGTAATCGCCCACCAGGCAGCCATAGGGCTCGCCGCCGAACTGGCCGTATTCCTCCTCGTAGAGCTTCTTGAAGATCGGGCTCTGGTCCCAGGCGGTACCCTTGAACTTCTTCAGCGTCTTGGAAAGATCCTTCTTGGAGATGTTCATCACCCGGATCTTCAGCATCTCGTCGGTCTCGGTGTTGTTGACGAGATGGGCCAGGCCGCGCCAGGCCGATTCCAGCTTCTGGAACTGGTCGTGATGCAGGATCAGGTTGACCTGCTCGGTCAGCTTGCGGTCGATCTGGGCGATGATCGCCTCGATCGACTTCAGCGCATCGTCCGAAATCAGCGCGGTGTTCGATAGCGCCTGCTCGGCCAGCGTCTTGACGGCTTCCTCGACCGCCGACTTCGCCGCCTCGGATTTCGGGCGGAACTCCTTTTGCAGGAGCGCGGTGAAATCATCCTCGGCGACTTCCGTCGCGACGGCTGCGCCTTCGGTCTGGGCTTCGGTCTCGGCCATTCTCGGTCACTCCTCCCCTGCGGTCTCCTCGCCGTCCGAAGGCTTGGGCGCCTCGGCCAGCGACTTCAGAAGCTCCGGATCCTGGATCACCCTGGCAATCAGGTCCTCGGCCCCCGTCTTGCCGTCCATGTAGGTCATCAGGTTCGAGAGCTGGGTGCGCGCCTCCAGAAGCTTGCGCAGCGGCTCGACCTTGCGCGCGATGGCGGCGGGCGAGAAATCGTCCATGCTCTCGAAGGTGATGTCGACCGCCAGATTGCCCTCGCCGGTCAGCGTGTTGGGCACCGAGAAGGCGACGCGCGGCTTCATCGACTTCAGCCGGTCGTCGAAATTGTCGATGTCGATCTCGAGGAACTTGCGGTCTGCCACCGCCGGAAGCGGCGTCTCGGACTTGCCCGACAGGTCGGACATGACGCCCATCACGAAGGGCAGCTGCATCTTCTTCTCGGCACCGTATGTCTCCAGATCGTACTCGATCTGCACCCGGGGTGCGCGATTGCGGGCGATGAATTTCTGACTGTCCGCCATCGGTGGTGGTCCTTTCCCTGCTAGTCACTCCTTGCCGCGGAATGTCGCGGCGGAATCCGTCTATTCGTCGTCGTCATCCAGGCCGCCCAGCCGGGCCACCTGGTCGTAGCCGTCATTGGCGATGTCCTTGATGATGGTGGTGAAATCGGCGTTCACCAGCCGGCGCGCGCGCTTCAGGATCAGCGGCACCGGGCTCGAAGGCTCGCGCCTGGCGTAGTAGTCGCAGATCCGGTCGATCGCGCGCAGCACGTCATCGGCGTTGTTGACCGTTCCCGGTGCCGAGCGGGCTGCAGCCGCCGGCCCGTCGCCTGCAGGCACCGCCTCTGCCTCGTCCGGCCCGGCCCCGTCCTCGCCCGGCGCCGCCTCCCCGGCCCCGGCATCGTCGCCGCCGGCATAGGTGTCGAGCGTCTGCGACAGCCGGTAGAGCAGCTTGTCGAGCGGCGCGAGGTCGGGGCCCTGTGCGCCGACCTTGTCGGAGAAGATGGCGTCGATCGCCTTCAGCTCGGCCCGCGCCGTCTTCACCGCCGCGCGCAGCGCCTGCTTGTGCCCGGCATCGGTATCCTCGAACGCCCCGGCGATGGCTGCGGGGTCCGGCGCGTCCTCGCCCGAGCGCGGCTCGATCTCGCCATTCGCGATCAGGATGTCGCGCAGCGAGAACCGGCCCATCAGCCGGCTGTCGGTCAGCGGTGCCAGCCGCAGCGCGCGCAGAACGGTATCGTTGTCGGCCAGACCCAGCGCCGCGTTCACCCGCATGGTCGGGTCGTCGTCATCCTCGGCGTCGAGCTCGGGATGCAGGCACTCCCAGTACTGCTCCAGACACCGGCGGACATATTCCAGCACCTGCGCCAGCGCGACCGGCCCGTGCAGGCGCAGCCCGGCCTCGGCCAGGATCACCGCGATGCGGATGTCCTTGGTGCGGCCCAGAAGCTCCAGCGCGGCGGCCTCGACCTCCTTGTAGTCGGGCTCCTCGGAAGCGATGATCTGGTCGCCGACCTGCTGCTCCTCCTTGCCGCGGGCGGCATCCTCAAGCGCGATGAAGTCGGCGTCGTATTCCAGATCGGGACCGCAGGGGGCGTCGTCGTCGACAGGCGCGAGCAATGCGTCAAGGTCGATCTGCATCTCCGCCTCCCTGGCTTGTGGCTGCCCGGCCCAGCGCCGTGCATGGACTGAACCTAGGCGGCATTCTGTTCTCGCGCAAACCTTCTGACACCGGATTTGCGGCAGGATTGTGACTTTCGTCACCCGTATTACTTGCAGAAATCTCTTGGAGCCGAAACCCTTAATTACCAGTAAACGAAAAACCCCGCCCAAATGCGGGCGGGGGCAGGCAAGGCCGCAGCCTTCCGCGGCGAGCGGCGCGAATCACCTCAGCTGGCGACCTGGATCTCGACCCGGCGGTTGACCGCGGCGCGCGGATGTGCGCTGTCGCGCAGCCTGAGCTCGCCGAGCCCCAGCGGCTCCAGCCGCTCGGCGGCAATGCCGCAACTGTCGACCAGATAGCGCACGACCGATTTGGCCCGGGCCTTGGACAGGGTGAGGTTGTAGGCGTCGGAGCCCGCGGCATCGGTATGGCCGATCACCCGGTAGACGCCCGTGGCATCGGCCTGCAGGGCGGTGCACAGCGCATCGAGCTGTTCCTTGGCATCCGCACGCAGGATGGCGCTGTCGAACTCGAAATAGACCACCAGATCCACGGCGTGCTCGGCCTTGTAGACGGGAATGTTCTCGACCGCCTTGGCCTCGACCAGCCTGGGCGCCTCGGTCTTCTCGGGGGCCACGTCGGAGGCCAGCGCCACCCCCGAGGAGGTGTCCGTCGTCTCCGGCGCGGCAAGAGCCGGCGCGGTGTTCTCGGCGGTATCGGGCGGTGTTTCGGACACCACCGCCGCCGCGTCACTGGTGCTTTCGCTCGGCGTCGATTGCGGGGCGAAGCTCAGCGTGCGGGTGCGCGGCGCCTCCTTCTCGCGCCTGGCAACCATCTCGCGCTGCAACTGGATGCGGCGGAGGATTTCCTCGGCCGACATGGTCTGTGCCGGCGCCAGCTGCGGAAGCGCGATCAGTGCGATCGTCGCCGCCGCGATGCCGATACGGGCTGAAGTGAACATCTCGATCTCCTCCTCAAGCGGCATGAAGCCGATGCAGAGCCGCACTTGAACATAGCAATTCGGCCGTCGCACCGAAAGTGATCATGGCGCGAAACCGTGAACCGCCTGTGACCTGCGCCACATCATGGAGGGAAATGCGGTCCGAACCGGGGCGGGATCAGGGCGCGGTGATCAGGAACCGGTAGGCATGGCTGACCGGCTGGGCCCTGAGGCCCTGCCGCAGCAGCGGCAGGAAGGTCTCCAGCGGGTCGCCGCGCGGACGCAGCCCGTCCAGAAACGGCTTCTCGCTGACCAGAACCACGATCGCACCGATGCCGAAGGGCGGCATCACGTTGAAGCCGAGCTTTTCGGGGCTGGCCTCGTCGAGCGGCCATGACAGGCGGATGCGGCGCTGCGCGCCCTCCACCGTGCCGATGTGCGCGATCTCGTGCTCCTGACGCAGATTGTGCGGGATCAGGTGGAAAACGCTGCCTTCGAAATTGACGTAGAAGGCCGAGACGAAGCCGGTGCGGCCGGCCGGCAGCAGGATGTCGATGACCGGATTTTCGCCCTGGTGGTAGATGTCCTCGGCGGTGGTGCCGGCCTTCTTGCCATAGCCGTATTCCAGCCGGATCGACGGGTCGGGCCCGGGCGGAAGCGCGGTCAGCACCTGGCAGACCGGCACGCTGTAGGGCTCAAGTTGCAGCTCGAGTTGCCGATCCCCGATCAGCGGCGCAAGCGTGTTGGTGATCGCGCGCTTGTCGCTGTCCTGCGCCACCCGGCCGGTCACGGTGATCCGTCCGCCGGGCGGTACCGTCTCGCCATTGCCGCCCGAGACGGTGAGCGGGCCGCAGGTGCTGATGGGGTTGAGCACCGCGCGCACGTCTTCGAGCGCCAGCGCCGGCGGTACGACGCTGATGAGGGTCTCGAGCGTCAGCCCGCCTTCCTGCGCCGCTGCGGTCGCGGCGGCGACGGCGGCGTGCCGGATCTCCTCGCTTTCGGCCTCGCCGGTCAGCTCTGCCACCGTCCCGCTCACGCTCAGTGACCACAGATTGAGCGTCGCCGCCGCCCGGGCCATGGCCAGAACCGCGGAATTCCAGCCCGGCGTCGGCATGCCGGAGGCGGCCTTGACCGCGCCTTCGGGAAAATCGCCCTCGTTGAGCGCCGAAAGCGCCGACATCACCGCCGCCGCCGCCTCCGGGTTGGGGGCGTGGCCAAGAACGCGCATGCTGCCCGGCCCCGCATAGGTAATCTCCATCCGGTAGGGATCGGCGAGCGGGAATTCGGGGCCGAAGACCAGCTCGCGGCCGGGGCCGAGCAGCAGATACCAGCCCGCCCCGCCCAGCACCGCGACGAGCAGCAGCAGCGTGATCCAGATCCCGGCCGATCCGCCGGACCCCTCCTTGCGCTCCTCGCGGCCGCGCCGGGGCCGCTCGATGCCCGGCGGCGGAACATCGCGCCTCTCACGCGCCGGCCGTTCCTCGGCCACCGGCTGATCGCCATCGAGGAAGGCGAGCACCTCCGAGGCGCTCTGGAACCGCCTGGCCGGATCGGGATCGACCAGCCGGTCGACCAGCTCGCCCAGTTTTCCGGGCAGATCCGAGATGTCGGGCTTCTCGGCCTTGGTGCGGATGATCTCCAGATAATTCGCGCCCGCCGCCGGCGGCTTGCCGCGGAAGGCACCGATCAGGGTCATGCCGAGGCTGTAGAGATCGGAGCGCGCATCGACATTGCCCTCGATCTGCTCGGGCGCGGCATACTGGTACTTGCCGGCGAACCCGCCGCCGATCACCGTGCGCGCATCCTCGCTGACATCCTTGGCGATGCCGAAATCGATCAGCACCGCGCGGGCGGGATCGCCGTCGCGCAGGATCACGTTGTCGGGCGACAGATCCCGGTGATAGGCCTTCTTCTGATGGCTGGCCCGCAGACCCTGGGCGATGCGCCGCGCCACCACCAGGCAGGTATCGGCATCGAGCGGGTCGCGCTTCATCCGCTCGGCCAGCGACTCGCCGCGGATGAATTCCATCACCAGGAAGATGAAGCCGCCATGCGCCTCCGATTCCAGCAGGTCGTGATAGCGCACCACCGCATCGTCGACGACTTCGTGCAGCACCGAGGCCTCGCGCCGCATCAGGTCGAGGAAGGTCTCGCTGGTGGCGAATTCGCGCCGGAGCGTCTTGATCGCCATCTCGCGGCCCGAGACGCGGTTGCGCGCCCGGTAGACCTCGCCGGTGCCGCCGGCGCCGACCAGCTCCTCGATGATGTAGGTGTTGTTGAGAACCTCGCCGGGCTGCAGCGTGCCTGTCCTCTCCGTCACCATGCGCTCGGCTCTCCTCCATCGCACCCGGCCGCCCTCGGCCGGCGCGGCGGGAAGATAACC
>RFIR01000306.1 GCA_003695135.1 Alphaproteobacteria bacterium
CGCCGGCGCGAGGTGGCGCTGCGCATGTCCGGCATCGACCTGCTCAACCGGGCCGCGCAGGCCGAGGCGCAGCCGCTGCGCGATCTGCGCCGGATCGGGCTCGGCACGCTCTACCGGCTGCCGCCCCTGCGCCGGCTGGCAATGCGCGCGGGCATGAACCTGCGCTGAGCCGCGCCGCCTAGAGCATATCCCGACCGGTCTGCAACACGTCAAGCGACAGCGCACGCCCGAGGGTGAGACGCGACCGTGGCGTCAGCGGCGCCGCGTAAGCGCGTCGAACCGAATGCGCCCGCCTGGCGGGCGGGCGGGCGCTGCCCGGGCTGACGCCCGGGTGGTTCCCCGAGTTGGGCTCGGTTCAGATTGTTCGGGAACTGCTTTAAAGAGAGTCCTGCGAAACTCCGCCGGCCAGACCCGGGCGCTGCGCCCGGGCGGATGCGAAATGCGGCGCCGGCGAAGTTTGTTCCTGATTTTCACCTATTTGGTAAATATTGATTAGAGAATTATTTTATAGAGACCTCTACAAAACCCGGATGTAGACAGGAATCCTGAATGTGCCAACTTTCAGACAAATCAAATCTGCGCATGCGTAAAATAATTTGAAATTAATTCTCCAATCAATATTTATCAATCAACAGTGAAAACAAGAAGAGCGCATGCAGCGCCGCATTTCGCGGCGCCCAGGCGAAGCGACAGGGTCTGGCCAGTGGAGTTTCGCAGGGGTCTCTTAAAAGAAAACGGGGCCGGGATTGCCCCCGCCCCAGTTGTCGAATTCAGGCTTGTGACTGCTCGACGGTTGTTATCCCTTGCCTGAACGCCCGCGCCCGGGGTTGCCACCCCCGGCGCGGGATGGGGTCAGCTGCAGCCCGAGGTCGCGCCGCAGGTATTGCATTTGAGACAGGTGCCGTTGCGCACCAGGGTGAAGTTGCCGCATTCGCCGCAGCTGTCGCCCTCATAGCCCTGCATCCGGGCCTGGGCGCGCCGGTCCATCACCGCCAGCCCGGCCTCGGCCACCACGCTGGCCACGCTTTCCGAGACGCCGACCGTCTCCACCGCCTGGCCGGTGGAACCGGCCCCGCCACCCTGCAGCACCACGAGTTCCTGCGGAATGCGCTTGCGCAGATAACCCGTCGAGGTGACCTGCCGGATGGTCTCCATGGCCCGTTGCGCGGCGGTCTCGGAGACGGGCTGCACATTGGGGCGGCCCTCCGCAGCACCGCCGCCGATCTCGCCGGCGATGTCGGGCGGCGGGACATGGGCCAGATCGGTGCGTTCGAGATAGGAGATCGCCAGCTCGCGGAAGATGTAGTCGAGGATCGAGGTGGCGTTCTTGATCGAATCGTTGCCCTGAACCAGCCCGGCGGGCTCGAAGCGGGTGAAGGTGAACTGATCGACGAAGCGCTCCAGCGGCACGCCATGCTGCAGGCCGATCGAGATGGCGATGGCGAAATTGTTCATCATCGCGCGGAAGGCCGCCCCTTCCTTGTGCATGTCGATGAAGATCTCGCCCAGCCGCCCGTCGGCATATTCGCCGGTGCGCAGATAGACCTTGTGCCCGCCGATGATGGCCTTCTGGGTGTAGCCCTTGCGCCGCGTGGGCAGCGTCTCGCGCCCGCGCACCACCTCGCGGACCACCACCTTCTCGACGATCTTCTCGGCGGCCACCGCCGCCCGCGCCGCCTGCGGGCCGGAACTCAGCGTCTCTTCGGCCTCCTCGTCATCCTCGATCAGCGCCGAGGCCAGCGGCTGGGACAGCTTGGAGCCGTCGCGATAGAGCGCATTGGCCTTGCAGCCCAGCCGCCAGGACAGCTCGTAGGCATCGAGGCAATCCTCGATCGTGGCGGTGTTGGGCATGTTGATGGTCTTGGAGATGGCGCCGGAGACAAAGCTCTGCGCCGCGGCCATCATGCGGATATGGGCCTCGACCGAGATGTAGCGCCGGCCGAGCTTGCCGCAGGGATTGGCGCAGTCGAAGACCGGCAGATGCTCGGGCTTCAGCCCCGGCGCACCCTCCAGGGTCATCGTGCCACAGACATGCAGGTTGGCCGCCTCGATCTCGTCGCGGGTAAAGCCCAGCCAGCGCAGAAGGTCGAAGCCGGGATCGGCCAGCTCCGCCTCGCTGCAGCCCAGCACCTCGCGGCAGAACTCGGTGCCGAGCGTCCAGGGGTTGAAGACGAAGCGGATGTCGAAGGCCGCGGCCATTCCGGCCTCCAGACGCGCCAGCTCGTCCGGCCCAAAGCCGCGCTCGGTCAGGCTCTCGGCATTGATCGCCGGTGCGCCGGCCAGCGTGCCGTGGCCGACCGCGTAGGCCACGATCTCGCGGATCTCGTCCGGGCCGTAGCCCAGCACCTCCAGCGCGCGGGGCACCGAGCGGTTGATGATCTTGAAATAGCCGCCGCCGGCCAGCTTCTTGAACTTGACCAGCGCGAAATCGGGCTCGATGCCGGTGGTATCGCAATCCATCACCAGCCCGATGGTGCCGGTAGGCGCGATCACGCTGGCCTGCGCATTGCGGTAGCCGTGCTTCTCGCCCAGGCGCAGTGCCTCCTCCCACGCGCTCTCGGCCATTTCGACCAGGCGACGGTCCGGGCAGGCGGCGTGATCGAGCGGCACCGGCGGCGTGCGCAGCCCCTCATAGCCCTCGCGCGCGCCGCGGGCGGCACGGGCATGGTTGCGCATCACCCGCAGCATGGAATCGCGGTTGGCGGCAAAGCCCGGGAAGGGGCCGAGATCGCGCGCCATCTCGGCCGAGGTGGCATAGGCGGTACCGGTCATGATCGCGCTCAGCGCCCCGCAGATCGCGCGGCCCTCCGCGCTGTCATAGGGCAGCCCCATGTTCATCAGCAGCCCGCCGATATTGGCATAGCCCAGCCCAAGCGTGCGGAACCGGTAGGACAGCTCGGCGATGCGGCGCGAGGGGAACTGCGCCATGGTCACCGAGATCTCCAGCGTCACCGTCCACAGCCGCACGGCATGCACAAAGGCCTCGGCGTCGATCTCGCCGTCGCGCAGGAAGGCAAGCAGGTTCATCGAGGCCAGGTTGCAGGCGGTATCGTCGAGGAACATGTACTCCGAGCAGGGGTTGGAGGCCCGGATAGGCCCGTCGGCCGGGCAGGTATGCCAGTCATTGATGGTGTCGTGGAACTGCACGCCGGGATCGGCGCAGGCCCAGGCGGCATGGCCGATCTGCTGCCACAGATCGCGCGCCTTGATCGTACGCGCCACCTTGCCGTCGGTGCGCCGGATCAGCGCCCAGTCGCCATCCTCGCGCACCGCCTTGAGGAAGGCGTCCGTCACCCGCACCGAGTTGTTGGAATTCTGCCCGGAAACGGTCAGATAGGCCTCGCCGTCCCAGTCGGTGTCGAAGACGGGAAACTCGATCGCGCCATAGCCCTGCCGGGCATATTGCAGCACGCGGTTGACATAGGTCTCGGGGATCATGGCGCGCTTGGCGGCGCGGATCGCCGCCTTCAGCGCCGGATTGGCCGCGGGGTCGGTGGCGTCGTCCTCGGCGCCGTCCCAGCCGCGGATCGCGGCGAAGATCGCGTTCAGATGCTGCTCATGCGCGCGCGAGCCGGCGACGAGGCTGGCCACCTTCTGCTCCTCGCGCATCTTCCAGTTGACGAATTCCTCGATGTCGGGATGGTCGAGATCGCAGATCACCATCTTGGCCGCGCGCCGGGTGGTGCCCCCCGACTTGATCGCCCCCGCCGCCCGGTCGCCGATCCTGAGAAAGCTCATCATGCCCGAGGACTTGCCGCCGCCGGCCAGCGGTTCGTTCTCCGCCCGCAGGTCGGAGAAGTTGGTGCCGGTGCCCGAGCCGTACTTGAACAGCCGCGCCTCGCGCTGCCACAGATCCATGATCCCGCCTTCATTGACCAGATCGTCGGCCACCGACTGGATGAAGCAGGCATGCGGCTGGGGGTGTTCATAGGCCGATTTCGACGCGGTCAGCCTGCCGGTGCGGTAATCGACATAGAAATGCCCCTGCCCCGGCCCGTCGATGCCATAGGCCCAGTGC
>RFIR01000307.1 GCA_003695135.1 Alphaproteobacteria bacterium
ATCTCCACCCGCCAGCTCGAACGGCTGTTCCGCCGCTACCTCAACCGCTCGCCCAAGCGCTACTACATGGAGCTGCGTCTGCAGAAGGCGCGGCATCTGCTGCTGCAGACCGACATGTCGGTGATCAATGTGGCGCTGGCCTGCGGCTTCACCTCGCCCTCGCATTTCTCCAAATGCTACCGGACCTATTTCAGCACCACACCCTATCGCGAGCGCGGCCTCGGCCAGCCGGACGGGCGCGAGGCGGCCGGCTGAGCCGCAGCAACGCCGGGCGGCGGCGTGCTGCCAGAGCCCGGTGCGGATCGCGTGAGCCAATGGTGCGGGCTGGTGCCGGTGAAGGGACTCGAACCCCCGACCCACGCATTACGAATGCGTTGCTCTACCAGCTGAGCTACACCGGCGCAGCCTGAGCGTTTAATCGCTCGCCAGGCCCCGCGCAAGGGTGCAGTCGCGGGGGGAGGGCCAGGCTGCCGCGGCGGAGCGGCGCTTCGGCGCTTCAGGCGCGCACCAGCCGCATCACCGTCTCGATGTTGAACGCAAGGCGTTCGGCCAGCGCCTGAGGCGTCATGAAATCGCGCTCGAACAGGATGGCGCCGGTATGGCGGTTGGTGAGGTAGTAATAGCCGATGGCGGCAATGGTGATGTTGAGCTGCACCGGGTCGATGCCGGGGCGGAACACGCCCGCGGCGACGCCGCGGTCGAGGATGTCGCGCACCATGTTCACGAAGCGGCGGCTGGCGGTACGCAGCCGTTCCGAGCCTTCCAGATGCCGGCCGCGATGCAGGTTGGCGCTGTTGACCAGGGTGATGAATTCGGGGTTGTCGAGATAATAGTTCCAGGTGAAGCGCACCAGCGTCTCCAGCGCCGCCTCCGGCGGCAGGTGGTCGAGTTCCAGCTCCTGCTCGGCGTTGCGGATGTCGAGCCAGGCCTCCTCCAGAACGATGCGGAACAGGTTCTCCTTGGAACCGAAATAGTGATAGATCATCCGCTTGTTGGCCTGCGCCTTCTCGGCGATCTCGTCGACGCGGGCGCCGCCGAGGCCGAGGCGCGCGAATTCCTCCTTTGCCGCGGCGAGGATCCGCGCCCTCGTCGCATCCGCGTCGCGGGTCTTCGGCCTGGCGCCGGGCATGGCCGTGCCTCCCTTCACTGCCCGGCCTGTCCCTGCCATGGCGGCTGTGCTCGAGGCCGGGTCTTCGCTCCCTGCGCCCCTTATAGCCCGGCCGGCCCGAAAGAGAACTTCAAAGTAACCAACCAGTGCGTTATGCAGGGAATCTCCCATGCCCGGCACCGGGGTGCGGCGACGTTCTTCGCAGGAGGGGCCTGGGGAGGGGGTGTCTTTCAACCGGAGATTCGGGCCGTGCGCATCCGGGCGCGGCGCGTCCGGCGGGAACGGGTGAGGCGATGGCGGCGGAAGGCCATGACTATGTGATCGTCGGCGGCGGGTCTGCGGGCTGCGTTCTGGCCGCACGGCTGAGCGAGGATCCGGCCGCGCGCGTTCTGTTGATCGAGGCCGGGGGCAGGGACAGCCACCCGCTGATCCACATGCCGGCGGGGTTCGCGGCGATGACCACCGGCCCCCTGACCTGGGGGCTGAAGACCGCGCCGCAGACACACGCCAACATGCGCGAGATCCCCTATGCCCAGGCTCGGGTGCTGGGCGGCGGATCCTCGATCAATGCCGAGATCTTCACCCGCGGCCACCCGGCCGATTACGATCGCTGGGCCAAAGAGGAAGGCTGCGCGGGCTGGGCTTTCGACGAAATCCGCAAATATTTCATCCGCTCGGAGGGCAACGAGATCTTCTCCGGCGACTGGCACGGCACCGAAGGGCCGCTCGGCGTGTCCAATCTCGCCCAGTGGCAGACCATGACCCGCGCCTTCGTGCGCGCCTGTCAGGAATACGGCATCCCCTACAACCCCGACTTCAACGGGCCGGTGCAGGAAGGCGCCGGCGCCTATCAGGTCAACATCCGCGAGGCCCGGCGCTGTTCGGCCGCGGTGGCCTATCTGCGGCCCGCACTCGCACGGCCCAACCTCTCGCTGGTCACCGGTTGCCTGGTCCACCGCGTGATCGTCGAGAACGGCCGCGCCACCGGGGTGGAGTATGTCCGCAAGGGCCAACGCCACACCGTGCGCGCCGAAGGCGAGGTCATCGTCACCGCCGGCGCCATCGGCTCGCCGAAGCTGATGATGCTGTCGGGCATCGGACCCGCCTTGCATCTGAAGGAGGTCGGCGTCGCGCCCGTCCACGACCTGCCCGGCGTGGGGCAGAACCTGCAGGACCATTTCGGCATCGACATCGTGGCCGAGCTCAACGGCCCGCACAGCCTCGATCGCTACAACAACCTGTTCTGGAAGGCATGGTCGGGCATCGAGTACCTCATGTTCCGCACCGGCCGCGTCGCCTCCAACGTGGTGGAGGGCGGCGGATTCTGGTATTCGCGCGACGGGCTCGACAAGCCCGACCTGCAGTTCCATTTCCTCGCCGCGGCTGGGGCCGAGGCCGGCGTGCCGACGGTGCCGAAGGGCGAAAGCGGCATTACCATGAACAGCTACAACCTGCGCCCGAAGGCGCGCGGCTCGGTGCGGCTGAGATCGGCCAGCCCCACCGATCTGCCGATCGTCGATCCCAACTTCCTCGGCCATCCCGACGATGTGAAGCTCTCCGCCGCCGGGGTGAAGCTCTCCGTCGCGGTGTTCGCGCAGCGATCG
>RFIR01000035.1 GCA_003695135.1 Alphaproteobacteria bacterium
ATCCGGTTCGACTGCGCCCCGCCCGAGGCGACCCGCAGCCCGCCCCAGCGGCCCCGCAGATTGAGCCCGGCAGGCGTCGAGGTGGCGCCGAACAGCGTCCAGGGCGCCGTGAAGCTCTCGTTTTCCACCAGAAGGTTGGTGGTCGCGCCCTCCACCATCAGCCCCAGCGCCGACCCGTCCGCAGCATGGTCGAAGCGGGGCGTGTCCACAGCGACAATTTCGATCGCCCCCAGCGGGTCGAGCCGCGTGGCCGTGGAGGCGCGCGAAAAGCCGTGCATGGCGGCAAAGCTCGTCGTGGCAGTGCCATCGAGGCTGTAGTTCTGCCCGACATAATCGGCATAGAAATCCGCCGGCCGGACGGTCAGCGCCAGGGTCTTGGTCGCGCTGCCCGCCGGGTTGGCGGCGCGGATGATGATGTTGAGCGGGCCGCCTGCCGGCGCCGGCCGCCCCGAGAGAATCCCGGCCGCAGACAGGTTCAGCCCTGCCGGCAGCGGGTCCGAGCCCGGCGCCAGATCGAAGCTCAGCGCCAGGCCGGAAAAGGCGCGAGAGGCATCGAGCGGCGTCATGTCGACATTCTCGCCCAGCGTCAGCTTCCAGCTGCCGGGCGATGCCGCCGGTCCGGCGAAGGAGGGCGTGACCGGCGCCGAATAGGCGGTGGCGGTGGCCGTCCCCAGTCTGGCAGCGACCCGCAGCGTGATCTGCGCCCCGTCATCGGCGGCGATCAGCGTCAGCGGCTGGACCGTGGCGCCGGTTCCGGCCGCGCCGGGTATGTCGGCGCCATCGCGCTGCCAGGCCCAGTCGAACACGATGCCGGCGCCGCCCGACCACGTCCCCACCTGACCCTGCAGGGCCGAGCCGATCAGCCCGGTGCCCCAGACCGTGGGCGGAACGGTGTTGACCGGTGGCTGAACCACGGCCCCACCGCCATTGAAATTGCCCAGAAGGATGGGCTCGAACCCCAGCCCGATCATCTGTCTACCACACCGCCACGATGTCGGCGGCGGTGGTGCCGGTGGCGTGGACGCGGGTGATCCGGCCGGGCATGTAGCCCACCGGGTGATTGCGGAAGGTGACGATGGTCCCGCCCGCGGTGGTGATGCGGATGTCGCCTGCGACGCCGACATAGAGGCTGCGGGTCACATAGGGCAGGTCGATGCCGTCGTTGGGAACGACCGGATCGGCATGATAGAACGGGGAGGTCAGACTGGCGACCTGGTTGGCGAAATTGTCTTTCATCTGGTGCTCCACCAATGCTGTTTCGCGGCACCGGGCGGAAGACCAGGCCGCAGAGTGCATCGGAGATAGCGGCTTTTTTGCCCCTGTTGCGCGCTCCGGTTTCCCAGCGCGCGCTCGGCGCGCTCCGCTCAGGCCAGTGCGGCGATGCCCTCGGCGAGCGTGAAGGCGCGGTCGTAAAGCGCCCGGCCGACGATCACCCCGTCCAGCGCCGCGCCGCAATGGCGAAGCGCCGCGAGATCGTCCAGCGAGGAGACCCCGCCCGAGGCGATGACCGGAATCGAGACACTGCGCGCAAGTGCCGCCGTGGCCTCGACATTCGGGCCGCGCATGGCGCCGTCGCGGGCGATGTCGGTGTAGATGATCGCGGCCACGCCCGCATCCTCGAAACGGCGGGCAAGCGCCACCGCGTCCAGATCGGTGGCCTCGGCCCAGCCCTCGACCGCAACCCGGCCGTCGCGCGCATCGATGCCGACCGCAACCCGCCCGGGATGGGCGCGCGCGCAGTCCCGCACCAGATCGGGCTCGCGCACGGCAATGGTGCCGAGAATCACCCGGGCGATGCCGCGCTCCAGCCAGGCCTCGACCGTCGCGCGATCCCTGATGCCGCCGCCAAGCTGCACCGGCACGCTGACCGCGTCCAGAATCGCCTCCACCGCCTTGCGGTTCTCCGGCCGGCCGGAAATCGCGCCGTCCAGATCGACCAGATGCAGCCAGGCGCAGCCCGCCTCGGCAAAGGCCCGCGCCTGCCCCGCCGGATCGGCGCTGAACACCGTGGCCCGGTCCATCCGGCCCTGGTAGAGCCTTACGCATTGCCCCTGCTTGAGATCGATCGCCGGATAGAGGATCATCGCCGCCCCGCTTCTGCCCGGCCCGCCCTTGGCCCATCCGCACCGGAGTTGCAAGTGATCCCCCTTTGATTCCGGGCAACCCTCATGGAACCATCGCCGGAACAAGCGATCATGGGAGACCGCCATGCGCCCGACCCTCGCCGCGCTTGCTCTTGCGCTCGCGACAGCCGCGCCGGCTCTCGGGGCCGATGCCACCGGCCTGTGGCGCACCGAGCCGGACGGGCAGGGGCGCTATCTGGAGGTCCGAATCGACCCTTGCCGACGCGCCCCCGCCCTGCTGTGCGGGCGGATCGTCAAGGCGCGGGATCGCACCGGCACCCGGCTCGACTACCCGCATGAGGGCCGCTGGATGATCCGGAACATGAAACCCGATGGCCCGGACCGCTGGCGCGACGGCCGGATCTGGCACCCGATCCACGAGGCGGTGTTTCCGGCGCATATGGAAATCTCGGGCCGAATCCTGCAGATCAGCGGTTGCGCCCTCGGCGGTCTGATCTGCGAAACTCAGGGCTGGGTGCGTCTGGAATGAAGGAGCCGATGATGAGCAGACTCGCGATTGCCGTGGCCGTTTTCCTGGCCTCCCCCGCCCTCGCCGGCAGCCCCGGCGGCATCTGGCGGACCGAGGCGAATGACGAGGGCAACTACCTGCATGTCGAGATCACCCCCTGCAGGACGGATGCGGCGCTCTGGTGCGGCACCATCGTCTCGGCCCGCAACAGCGCGGGCAAACCGATCGCATCGGCCCATATCGGTCGGCAGATGATTGCGGGCATGAAGCCAGATGGGCCGGATGCGTGGAGCGGCGGCACCATCTGGGCGCCCGATGACGACGAGACCTATTCGTCGAACATGCGGCTCAAGGGCAACCTGCTCTCCGTCGAGGGCTGCGTCTTCGGCGGTCTGATCTGCCGCGGACAGGACTGGAGGCGGGTGAAATGAGCGGCGAGGGGCCGGGGCTCGAGGATGCCTATTCGCTGGAGACGCCGGAGGATTCGGTGCGTCTCTATCGCGGCTGGGCCGAGACCTATGACAGCGAGTTTGCCCAGTCCCACGGTTATCTCTATGCGGATGCCGTGGCACGAACGTTCCTGGGCGCCGGCGGGCAGGGTCCGGTGCTCGATATCGGCGCCGGCACCGGGCTGGTGGCCGAGGGGCTGAAGGGGCTGGAGGTCGACGGGCTCGACATATCGCCCGAAATGCTGGCGGTCGCTGCCGGCAAGGGACTTTACCGCCGGACGATCACCGCCGATCTGACCCGGCCGCTCGACCTGCCCGATGCCGCCTATGCCGGGCTGGTCAGCGCCGGCACCTTCACCCATGGCCATGTAAATGCGGATTGCCTGCCCGAACTCTTGCGCATCGCCCGCCCGGGCGCCGTCTTCGCGCTTGGCATCAACGCCCAGGCGCTCGACGGGCTCGGCTTCGGCTCGGCGCTGGCGATGTTGGTCGGCGAGGGGCGCATCACGCCGGTGCGCTTCGCTCTCACCCGGATCTACGCGGAAGGCGCAGGCCACGAACACGCCGATGACAGGGCACTGATTGCGGTGTTCGAGAAGCTCTGATCCTCCACCCTGCCGAGCCCCTAACCGGTCAGGGATCACGTCGGTGCGCCGCTCCAGGCTTTGCGGCCGAAGCGATGTGCGGCAGCGCAGCGCCCGTGAGTATTTAAACCAAGAAGAAGAAATCTGCTTCTTCTTGGCAGAAATACTCGATCGACCGGTTCCGGCGCACTCGCGGCCGGGCGTTCAGGGACACCAGTTGAGAAAATTCCCGATCAGGCGCAGCCCCGTCTTCTGGCTCTTCTCGGGATGAAACTGGGTGCCCACCATGTTGTCGCGCCCCACCGCCGCGGTGACCATCCCGCCATAGGCGACATGGGCCAGCCGGTGGGCCGGGTCGCGCAGCCGCAGATGATAGGAATGCACGAAATAGGCGTGCGCGCCGGGGGCGATACCGGCCAGCACCGGGTGATCGGCATCGACCATCAGCTCGTTCCAGCCCATATGCGGGATTTTCAGCTCCGGATCGTTCGGGGTCAGCCGCACCACATCGCCGGGGATCCAGCCGAAGCCGGGGGTCTCGCCATGCTCCAGCCCGCGCGTGGCCATCAGCTGCATGCCGACGCAGATGCCCAGGAACGGCACGCCGGCCTTCACCCGCTCCTCGATCGCCGCGAACAGCCCCGGCACCGCCATCAACCCGTCGCGGCAGTCGCGGAACGCGCCCACGCCGGGCAGCACGATGCGCGTCGCGCGCCGCACTTCCTCGGGCTCGGCGGTCACGACCACCGGCCCGCCCCGCCCGGTCTCGGCGGCCATGCGCTGAAAGCTCTTCTCGGCCGAGCGCAGATTGCCCGAGCCGTAATCGACGATGACCGTGCTCATACCGACAGCGTGCCCTTTGTCGAGGGCACCAGCCCCGCCCGCCGC
>RFIR01000308.1 GCA_003695135.1 Alphaproteobacteria bacterium
CATGACCGACCGGCGAAGATCGAGAACCAGCAGGTGGTCGGGCGGCTGGGCATGACCGTGCCGGGACCGATGACCGAGACCCTGCCCAACCGGCAGTGGTTCCCCGCCTGAGGAGGGAGGGCATGCGACCGCCCGATCAGGGTATGCGCCCGCCTGTGGGGCGGGCGGGCGCATGCCCGGTTCGCTTCGCTCTCCGGGCGGGTGAGCCCGATCGGACGCAAGATGCTCCACATGCCGGGACCGGTCCGTTGGAGAAAGGCTTGAGACCATGGCACATGTCGCGACCGACCCTCGTTTCACCGCGCTGATCGACGTGAATGCACCGGTGAGCCAGCTCGGCTCGGGCTTCACCTTCACCGAGGGGCCGATCTGGCACCCGGTCGAGAAGCACCTCCTGTTTTCCGACATGCCGGCCGATGTGCGGCGGCGCTGGACGCCCGATGGCCGCGTCGAGGAGGTGATGCGCCCCTCCAACAAGGGCAACGGCATGACCTATGATGCCGAGCTCAACCTCCTGGTCTGCGAGCATGCCACCAGCTCGGTCGCCCGCTTTCTCCCCGATGGCCGCCGCGAGGTGCTCGCCAGCCATTTCGAGGGCCGGGAGCTCAACTCGCCCAACGACATCTGCGTGAAATCCGACGGCAGCATCTATTTCACCGACCCCACCTATGGCCGCATGCCGCATTTCGGTGTCGAGCGCCCGCTGCAGCAGGGCTTTCAAGGTGTCTACATGCTGCCGCCGGGGCATCGGCCGGGCGACGAGGCGGTACTGGTCTCGGACCGCTACATGTTCACCCAGCCCAACGGGCTGTGCTTCTCGCCCTGCGAGAAGTTCATGTGGGTGAACGATACCGAGCAGGCCAATATCCGCATGTTCGATGTCGGCCCGGACGGAAGGCTGCGCAATGCCCGCATCTTCGCCAGCGGCATCCGGGACGCGCTGCGCCCCGGCGTGCCGGACGGGATGAAGGCCGACAGGGACGGCAATGTCTATGTCACCGCGCCGGGCGGGGTGTGGGTCTATTCCTTCGACGGCATCAAGCTGGGCGAGATCCACGTCCCGGAACAGGTGGCCAACCTGCACTGGGGCGGGGACAACTGGGACCGGCTGTTCTTCTGCGCCACCACCGGGCTTTACGCGGTGCAGACCAGGACGCGCGGCCGGGCCGAGCCGTTCATGACGCCGAATGCCGCCTCGCCGCAGCAGCAGGCAGCACCCGCAACGGACGGGCTGCGCATCGCACCGCGCCGGACCGCGCTGATCATCCAGGACATGCAGAACGACGTGATCACCGAGGGCGGCGCCTTCGCCGACAGCGGCGCGCCCACCCATGCGCGCGAACAGGATGTGGTCGCCAATCTCCGCCGTCTGGCCGAGGCCTGCCGCCGCGCCGGGGTGACGGTCATCCATGTCTGGTTCGTCTGCGAGCCGGGCCACCCGGCGCTGCCGCAGAATTGCGGACTCTATCGCGGGCTGAAGCAGGCAAATGCGCTGGTGCGCGGGACATGGGGCGCGGCGCCGGTGGCGGGGCTGGAGCCGCAGAGCGGCGATCTGGTGGTGGAGAAGATGACCATGAGCGCCTGGCCCTCCTCGCGGCTGGAAAGCTACCTCGCCGGCGGGGGCATCGACACGCTCATCAACACCGGCGCCTGGACCAACATGAGTGTGGAACACACCGCCCGCACCGCCGCTGACAAGGGTTTCCGCGTGATCGTGCCGGAAAACGCCTGCTCGACGATGAATGCCGACTGGCATCGCGCCTCGATCGGCTTTGCCATGCAGAACGTGGCCGAGGTGACCGATGTCGATGCGGTCATCGCGGCGCTGGGGGGCTGACGCCCCGCTTCAGCCCCGGTGCCGGCGCAGGAGCCGGCCGATCAGGAAGCTGGTGCGCGGGGTGTAGTGATAGGCGGTACGCTCGGCGGCAGCCGGCCGGCGGGTCATGCGGTAGAAGCCGAACAGGATCAGCAGCGCATGCGCGGCCGAAATCAGCCAGAACAGCGCCGCGGGGCCCTGCAGCGCGACCAGATAGGAGGCCAGGGTGGGCGCGAAGATCGCGCCGATGCCATAGAGAAACAGCATCGCCGCATTGAGATCGGTCCGGGTCTCGGCATCGGCATAATCGTTGGCATGCGCGGCCGAGACCGAGAACACCGGCCAGGTCACGAAGCCGAAGGCGAAGATCGCCGCATAGGCTGCGTTGCCCGCCGGCGCCAGAACGGCAATCGACGTGCAGACGATCGCCGCCGCGGCCGACACCCCGATCAGCACCCAGCGCCGGTCGAACTTGTCGGCGAGCCAGCCGACCGGTATCTGGCTCAGCGCCCCGCCCAGCACGGCGGCGGCGAGATAGAAACCGATCTCGGAGGGGCGAAGCCCGATCTCGGTGCCATAGATCGGCCCGACCATGCGGAAGGCCGGGCTGGTCACGCCGGAGACCATGATCCCGGCCACGCCCAGCGGCGACAGCCGGATCGCCAGCATCGGCCGCATCCGCGGCGCCTCGGGCGTCTCCGGTTCGGTCTGGTTGGTCAGGGTCAGCGGCAACAGGCAGGCGATGCAGAGAATGGTCAGGATATTGTAGGAGACATAGGCCGCCGGCTCGAGCACCGCGACCAGGGTCTGGGCCAGCATCGAGGCCCCCATGTCGACCATGCGGTAGACGCCGAGGACACGACCGCGGATGGCGTTGGTGAGCTTGGCCTGCATCCACACCTCTGTGACGGTATAGGCGCCGGCAACCGCGAAGCCCGTCAGTACACGAAGCGCCGCCCAGAAATGGGCATCGAACCACAGCGGATGCGCCACCGCCCCGGCGGCCCCCACCGCGGCGAAGGCGGCGAAGGCGCGGATGTGGCCGATCGCCCCCATCAGCCGCGGGGCCAGCCAGCAGCCGATGAAGAAGCCGACGAAATGCCCCGAGCCGAGCAGCCCGATCTGGGTGGTGGTGAAGCCCCGGGCGATGCCGCTCAGCGCATCGAGCGGGCCCAGCCCGCCCGAGCCGAGCTGCACGAGTGCAATCGAAAGGAACAGGGCGGCAAACGAGATGGCGAGGCGCATGAGGCGCGATCCTGACCGCCGATCCGCCGACCGTCGCGTCCGATGGCGACCCCGGCATGTCGAAAAAGGGATGGCCCCTCCCAACCGTATTGCGCGCGGTCATCCTGCGCCGAAGCCCTCAAGGGTGCGCATTCATGGCGCACCATGGCGCCACGGCGCCGGATCGCGTGCATCGGCGCGCCATGAATGCGCGCCCTACAGGTGTTGCGGCCAGACCCCGGCGTTGCGCTCGGGCGCCGCGAAATGCGGCGCCACATGCGCTCTTCTTACCTTCACTGTTGATTGATAAATATTGATTGCAAATTTATTTTCTAATTATTTTACGCGACTGTGAAACCTATTTCTACGAAGCCTTGTGCATTAAAGATCATTTCCGGCATCAATGTTTTTCAGAGATCTCTTCCGGTCAATATCTTGTAATCAACAGTGACAATATGAAAAACGTTACCAGCGTGAAAAATTCGCAGCGCCCGAGCGCCCGACAAGATCTGGCCGACGAAGTTTCGCAGCGGTCTCCCGGAACATGTCGCGTAGCATTCCATTCACTCCGATACCCGGCATCGGCTCACGCCTCCCGGACGCGTGAGCCGATTGCGTACGACATGCTCCGGGATGGCCCTCACCCACGGGGATATTCATGCAAACCGGAAACGGGGTGATTGCCCCCGGCGATACCCGCCAGCCTTGCCCTGACGCCGCCACCGCTTTATGTCGCAGGGAAGTTTCCCGGGGGGCGTGCATGCCAGAGGCAAAACCGGAAGAACGGGCCGGAGCGAAGACGATCGGGCCTCTGAGGGGACTTGCCCCCTTCCTGATGCGCTATCGCGGCAATGTGCTGGCCGCGCTGGCCGCGCTGACGGTGACTGCGACCCTGTCGCTTGTCCTGCCACTGGCGGTGCGGCGGGTGATCGACGGCTTCTCGGCCGAAAGCGCGGCGCTGATGGATGCCTATTTCGCCGCCGCCATCGCCATTGCCGCGCTGCTGGCGCTGGGCACGGCGGCGCGGTTCTGGCTGGTCACCCGGCTGGGCGAGCGGGTGGTGGCCGACATCCGCAAGGCGGTCTATGACCGGGTGATCGGCATGAGCCCGGCCTTCTACGAGCGGCTGATGACGGGCGAGGTGCTGAGCCGGCTGACCACCGACACCACGCTGATCCAGTCGGTGGTCGGCTCCTCGGTCTCGGTGGCGCTGCGCAACGTGCTGATGTTTTTCGGCGGGCTGGTGTTCATGCTGGCCACCAGCCCGAAACTCACCGGGCTGGCGCTGCTGCTGGTGCCGCTGGTCATCGTGCCGATCCTGGCGCTGGGCCGGCGGCTGCGGCGGCTGTCGCGCGAAAGCCAGGACCGCATCGCCGACAGCTCGGCCATGGCCTCGGAGACGCTGCTCGCGGCGCAAACCGTGCAGGCCTATACCCATGAGACACAGAGCCGGCGCGAATTCGCCGGGCTGACCGAGCGGGCCTATCGCACCGCGCTGCGGCGCACATCCGTCCGTGCCGGGATGACCGCGATCATCATCTTCCTGGTCTTCACCGGCGTGGTCGGGGTGCTGTGGATCGGCGCGCGCGACGTGCGTGCGGGGGCGATGAGCGCGGGCGAGCTGGTGCAGTTCGTCATCTATTCGGTGATGGTGTCGGGATCGGTCGCCGCGTTGTCGGAGATCTGGGGCGAGCTTCTGCGCGCCGCAGGCGCCACCGAGCGGCTGGTCGAGCTCTTGACCGCGGAAGACCCGATCGCCGATCCGGCCCGGCCGAAGCCGCTGCCGCCGCCACAGGGCCGGGTCGAATTCGAGGATGTCTGCTTCTCCTATCCCGCGCGGCCGGGCGTCTCGGCGCTGGTCGATTTCTCGCTCGCGGTGGAGCCGGGCGAGACGGTGGCGCTGGTCGGCCCCTCGGGTGCGGGCAAGACCACGGTGTTCCAGCTGCTCTTGCGCTTCTACGATCCGGTCTCCGGCACGGTGCGGCTCGACGGGGTCGATCTGCGCGCGCTGCGCGCCGAGGAGCTGCGCACCCGCTTCGCGCTGGTCCCGCAGGAGCCGGTGATCTTCGCGACGACCGCGCGCGAGAACATCCGCTTCGGCCGCCCCGATGCCAGCGATGCCGAGATCGAGGAGGCGGCGCGCGCGGCGGCGGCGCATGACTTCATCGCGCGGCTGCCGGAGGGATATGACAGCCAGCTCGGCGAGCGCGGGGTGATGCTGTCGGGCGGCCAGCGCCAGCGCATCGCCATTGCGCGTGCCATCCTGCGCGATGCACCGATCCTGCTCCTGGACGAGGCGACATCGGCGCTCGATGCCGAGAGCGAGCGCGCGGTGCAGGAGGCGGTGGAGCGCCTGTCGGCCGAGCGCACCACCATCGTCATCGCCCACCGGCTGGCCACGGTGAAGAAGGCCGACCGCATCGTGGTGATGCAGGAGGGCCGCATCGTCGCCTCCGGCACCCATGACAGCCTGGTGGCCGAGGACGGGCTCTATGCAAGGCTGGCGCGGCTGCAGTTCACCGACGGGATGGCGGCCTGAGCGCCCGGCAGCGGCGGCAAAGGCTTGCGCCGGCCCGCCACGCCACGCTATCACCGGAAACGGCACGGGAGAGCCGCACCGATGGCAGCGTCTCCCCTGCATGTGACCAAGAATTCCGGGGGTTCGCTCCGGAGACCAGCAGAGAGGAAGACATGAAACGGACCATCCTGAACACGACCGTCGCGGCGCTGACCGCGTTCTCGCTGGGCGCCGCCCCGGTCGTGGCGGCCCAGTGCACCAACGACACCTGGAACAAGGTGATGCAGCGCGGCAAGATCGTGGTGGGCGTGAAGGCCGACTACAAGCCCTGGGGATTCCGCAACGACAGCGGCGAACTGGTGGGCATGGAAATCGACATGGCCAAGGAAGTGGCCGAGACGATGGGCGTCGACATCGAGCTGGTGCCGGTCCAGTCCTCGAACCGCATGCAGTTTCTGGAGCAGGGCAAGATCGATCTGATGATCGCCACCATGTCCGACCGCGCCGATCGCCGCAAGATCGTCGGCATCGTGCTGCCCAACTACTACACCTCGGGCACCAACGTGATGGCGCCCAAGGCGCTGCACCTGACCAGCTGGGAGGATCTGCGCGGCAAGCCGGTCTGCGGCAAGCAGGGCGCCTTCTACAACCAGATCGTCGAAAAGCGCTACGGTGCCAAGATCATCGCCTTCACCGGCAATGCCGAGGCCAAGCAGGCACTGCGCGACAAGAAGTGCATCGCCTGGGTCTATGACGACAGCTCGATCATGTCCGATCTCGCCTCCGGTCAGTGGGACGATTTCGAGATGCCGCTGAATTCCGAGGACGACAACCCCTGGGGGCTGGCCGTGCCGCTGGCCGAGAAGGACTGCGTTTTCGGCCAGTTCATGTCCGGCATGCAGTACAACTGGCACCGCACCGGCCGGCTGATCGAGCTCGAGGCCAAATGGGGCATCCAGCCCACCCAGTACCTGAAGGACCAGCACGAGCGGTTCAAGGACTGGCTGGCCGAGTGATCCGGGCCTGAGAGCAGGCGGCCCTCCCCGACCGGGAGGGCCCCGTTGCCCGGATCGCCGTGATGGAAGACTTC
>RFIR01000309.1 GCA_003695135.1 Alphaproteobacteria bacterium
GAAATGGGCTTCAGACACGAAGGCCTACATCAAGTGGGAATGCCAGGATGCGTGACCCGCTCTCAGCAGAATTTCCAGACAACAGGTTGCTCAATCCGGATGCCATCGGGGACTGGAGCTTCAATCCTTCCGATGACGACATGTACCGGCTGCGCGTTCGCAGCGTTTCGCAGGACCGCAGCTGCGGGGAGGTGGAGTCCGCTCCCGTGACCGTTGCCCGCCGCAGCGTTCTGCGGGTCGTGCCACACGAGCCGGATTCAGCCGAGATTGTCGCCGGCAGGGGAGGATCCGTCGAGGTCAGCGTATCCTGCCCTGCCCCGCCAGCGGGCATCGAGGTCGCCCTCAGCTCGAGCGACCGGACACTTTTGCGACTTCCCGCGACCGCAACGATCCTGCCCGGCGAACGTCGCGTCATCGTTGCCCTTACGACGGATGAGGATGGTGCAGGCGAGGTGCGGATCACGGCAGACGCACCGGACGGCACCCAGGCCCGGTTGAACTATCAGGTTCTGGCCAATCTGACCGCCATCGTGCTGTCTGGCGGCGGAGCCAAGGGCAGCTTCGAGATCGGCGCGCTGCTCTATCTTCGCGAGATCTGGAACGAGATCGAACCCCGAATCATCTGCGGTACCTCGGTGGGTGCGATCAATGCGCTGGCGCTGGCGGAGGTCACGCATTCGGGAAGCGTGGACAAGATGGAACGGCTCTGGCTGTCGCTGGAGTTCAACTCCGACATGTATGTGGAATCGCCCCCGGTAGCGCAGGCATCCGCCATTCTGGGTGTGCAGATTTCCGACGTCATCCTGCATGACGCGGAATTGGGATCGCCGCTGAACATCTACGGCAATCTGGTGGGCCTGACCCCGGAGGCGGCTGCCTGGGCAGGCGCGGGTCTTGCCATCGGCGGCACGGCGGGCGCCATAGTCGGCGGGATCGTGCAGATCTTTGTCGACGAGCCGGCCGACCGGATCGCCGACGCCGTCAGTGCATTGAAGAACGCGTCGAACTTTCTCGACCTCTCGCCGACGCGGGCGCTGATCGCGGCAAACGTGAATGAGCGGAGCATTGCAAATTCCGGCATGCAGCTTCGCCTTGCCATGGTCGCGCTGGAAGACGGCGGGCTTTACTATGCGACCGAGGACGGTCGTCTGATACGCGGTCACGCGCGCAGCTCAAGCTTCAGGGAGGCGATCGTAACGCCGCAACCCCTCGTGACTTCGGCCATGGCATCCTCGGCGATCCCCGCGGTGTTCCAGGCCACCCGCGTGACCACCAACGGACTCTCCATGCATTTCGTCGACGGCGGGGTGCGTGAGGTGCTGCCACAGCAGGCGGCGGTCGAGCTCGGCGCGCAGCTGATCTTCGCCATCTCGGCCGCACCCTTCGCACCACACCCCGCACCCGCAGACCCGAACCAGTCATTCGGCGATCCCGGTCGTCTGGGCGCGATAGCACTTCGTGGTGTAGATCTCTGTGTGAACGAAGTTTCTTCCGAAGAGAAGGCACCGCGCGCCGGGTTCTGCGACGGTCGGGTACGCGTGCTGATCCAGCCGGATATCGAGGTGCACGGAACGACGCAGATCGACCCCGGTCTGATCCGGATCAACATGGCATACGGATATTTTCGGGCCTTCGACGCAGATCGCCTGCGTCGTGGCGAGATCGATGCCTTCCAGTACCTGCTCTGGGGCTTGTGGGCACAGGATCTGTCCGAACAGCGGGTGTTCTGCCATCGACGTGAAATCATTCAACATATGATCCGGGCACGGGAGACCGGGTTCTTCAACCATGACGAGTTGCAGTTGATTCGCGAGCGCAAGAACCGGATCGCGGAACTGATCATCGAGCGATTCGATGCATTCGGCGAGGACGGGTTTCCGCGGGTCATGCGCAACGGCACGATGGGTGATCAGTCGGCACTCGACTGGTGTGCAACCTGGGAACTGCATCAGAACCCCCAGCGCAGCTTTCTGGCAGGGGTCGATCTGTGGGCTGCCCAGATCGTGGCGCCCGGAGTTGCGGCCGAGGATGGCGGACGCAGCTCCCCTCCCGTACGCGAGTCAAACGTGCTCAGCCGGTTTCCATTGCCGCAAAGGGCGCGCGACGGTCTGCGCAATCGATGATCACGCCAATCGCCCCTCGGACTGCGGCCCTGCGTCGGATGTCCGGGCAGAACGCCAGAACCGCCGGTGCCGAAGCGGAGTTTCACGCTGCAATCACGCCATCGACCCGATCATTGTCATTGCGCAATCGTCGCGAAAGAGGCCGCCATGGCAGAAGTCACGATCAGCAAGCATTCACCGCAGGGCTGGGCCCCACTTCGCGACGCGTTTGGATTCGTGCCCGATCCGATGATCATGCGCGCCGGCGAGATCTTCCTGAACGGTGCGGAACGCGCGAAGAGGATCCACCAGGACGACTGGGCGATGTCGCAGGCGCTCTACGAGAACATCGGTGGAATATCGGACTTCTTCGATTTCGTGGTGACACGGGATCGCATACCCCTGATCAACTACCAGGATACGTTCGACCGTGTCGAGGGCTTTACCTCGATCGCCTCGTTTCTGGGTGCGCAGGGTGAATCTGTCGAGATCGACTACGCGCCCTATCAGGAGATCAAGGCCGGGGCGATCGAAAACCTTGCCAGGATGGATTTCGATCGGCTTCGCGACAGCTCGGCGGCGATCATCGAAATCGATGCGTTTCGATGGGAGTGGCGACCGAAATTTCAGGCTGACCCGGCCATTCGACGGGCGACGCTTGACGAGGCGGAGGAGAAGCTTGCTCATCTCGATTCCCAGGTGATCGAGAGCGGGCTGGCCGCCTTTCTTCTTGGCGGGCTGGTCTTCAGCGGAATGGCACAGGCCGCGCGCGCCGTGCACCATGTGCAGCCGAAACGCGCCCGCCTCTATCTCGGCGTTGCAGGGGCGGCAACGGATGCCAATCCACTCACCCATGAGCATGAGGAGGCGATTTTTTCTGCTGCACGGCAGGATCTCGCCGGCACGAAAGCCCGGTGCGCCTATGCCGAGCACGTCCCGCCCGTGCTTCCCTATCTGATCAATCAGGGCGAAGCCAGCGGACCTCAGGAGCTCCTGGAACGCGCGCTGAAGTTCAGGACGAGCGATCTCGGCCGCGCCTTTCGGGCCTTCGCAGCCGATCTTCGCGGCGACGGCATCGCGGCCCGGGAAGCGGAGAACATCTCGGCGCAACAAAAACAGGAAGCAATGGCACTCATTCGTCCCGCCGACCATGCCGACGAGAGATCGAGAGCGCTCGATGTCGAGTTCGGCCTGGGTCTTTCCGGTCCCGATGCGAAAGTTTCGGGAAAGCTCCGGGTCCCCGGCTGGCTGCGCCTGTGGTGGAACGACTGGATCACATTCGATGGCGGCCTGCGCAAGACCCTGCGCAGAATGTGGCTGGCCGACGGCGCCTACAGGGACCTGCCGGGCAAGCTGCACGACATCTGGTTACGGGCCTGAGGCCGATCTCGGCACCTCGTGGAGCTGGGGCATGGGCCGGCTGGGACGGAACGTGGCGATGTTTTCCGGCGGGGCCTGGGTGCGGCCGGGCGTGACGCGCTCACCGTCGACCCTGTCACCGGCATCGTGGACCAGCCGAAACGCCCGCGCTTCAAGGTCGACACCAACTACGACAACCACGTCGCTCTCACCAGCTGGACGAAGATCGGCATCAACGCCGTCGAGGCGAATGATCAGGGCGCGTTCGATCAGGCGACGAACCTATTCACCGCGCCGGTTGCCGGCACCTACCTCTCCGGCGCGAGCCTGCTCTGCAAGGCGGGTGCCAGCACCCCGGCGCGGATGCGCGGGCGCCTGGTCCTGAACGGCACCACCGAAATCCGCGGCTCCTTCGGCGAGGTGCCCAGCTCCCGCAACTCACTCGCCACGGCGATCTGGCTGCATGCTTCGCGCAACCGAAACTCACGCCGTCAGGTCCTTGCCCGCGCCGCGCCCGGGGCCAGCCGCATGAACGGGCGCGGCGGTGTCATCTGGTGATCACTTGGTGAAGACCAGACGCGCGACAACGGGAACCGCCCGCGTGATGCCCGGCAGCTTGGCCAGCTCCATCAGCTTGTCGATTCCCGCGTCGATGCCCAGTTCCTCGGTCGAGGCGGTGTTTCTGGTCTATGGCGAAGGCCGGTCCTACCGCGAGGCGGCCGAGATCATGGATTGCCCCGCAGGCACGATCATGAGCCGCCTGGCCGCTGCGCGAAAGAAACTGAACCGGACGATGGGCGAGAGGCCGGATTGATGAGCGAGCACCAGATCAGCGACGCCGAACTGACCGGGTTTCTCGACGGCGAGCTTTCCGCAGCCGACCGCGAACGCATTGCCGCGCGGCTGGGGAGCGACCCGGAACTGGCCCGGCGCCTTGAGGCGCTGAAGATCGACAAGGCCGCGGTGGCGAACGCCTTCGCGCTTCTGTCCGTCAGGGATGCGCCAAAGCCCGCGCCCGCGCCCGCGCCGCGCCGGCGCTCCGCCCGCATGGTTGCCATGGCGGCCAGTCTGGCGTTGGCGGTGCTGGCCGGGGTGCTGGTCGGGCGCACCCTTCGGCCTGGCCCCGAAGCTCTCGACTGGCGCGAACTGGCGGCTGCCTATCACGCGCTTTATGTCACCGACACGCTGGCCCGGGTCCGCACCGATCCCGAACAGGTCGAACGCGCCCTGGCTCGCGCCGAGGCGGCGCTGGGCCGGCCGATCCCGCGCCGGCTCACCCGACTTCCCGGGCTGGATTTCAAGCGCGTTCAGCTACTCGGCCATGACGGGGCTGCTGTCATCCAGATCGCCTATCTGGACGCAGCGGGTTCTCCTGTCGCCCTGTGCCTGCACGCGGCCGAAGCGGCTCCGGGCACTGACGCGCAACCCCGCGAGCTGCGCTTTGCCGGGGTGCGCGGGATCGCCTGGCACAATGACGGCGTTGAATATCTGCTGCTGGGCAAGGGGCGGGCCGATGGGCTGGAGGCACTGGCCGCGGCGGCCATTGAACTGGCACAGTCCGACAGCTGACCCGTCCCGCCGGCCCGGTTGCCCCGGCAGGGTGTCCAATGCCGGGCGCGGGATGAACGCATGTCGTCGCTGCCCGCCCGCGGCAAAGCCGGCCTTGTGGGATAGCGGACATTCTGGCTATGCTCCGCGGCATCAGGTTCCTGCCCCGGCCGCGCCGGGCGGGAGGCAACAGGGAACACGGAAGGGCCGACCCATACCGGGGGCCCCGGCCGGACTGCCCACGCAACTGTCGGCGACGAGCCGCACCCGATATGCCACTGGAGCCATCCGGGAAGGCGGGATGCGGCACTGACTCGCCAGTCAGGAGACCTGCCTGATCAGATGGAACCGCCGGAGGGGCGCGTCCCGCCGGCCCTGAAACGCACGTTGGGTGCAAGGGAGAAGACAGATGCATATCGAACCCGGAGTCGTCACCGGTGCCAAGCTGGCGCTGGGCTACGCCACCGCCGCCGGTAGCCTTGGGATTGCCGCGAAGCTGGCCTGGGACAGCCTGCGCCATGACGGCGGTGTTGCGCGCCTTGCCGGCCGGTCGCTCGCCACCACCGCGCTGGTATTCTCGTTCTTCGAGGTGCTGCCGCATTTTCCCGTCGGCGTCAGCGAGGTGCATCTGATCCTCGGCTCCACGCTGATGCTGGTCTTCGGCGCGGGGCCGGCAGCGATCGGGCTGGCGCTGGGGCTGCTCATGCAGGGACTGTTCTTTGCCCCCGCCGACCTGCCGCAATACGGCATGAACCTGACCACGCTGATCGGCGCGCTCGCCGCGCTCAAGCTGATCGCCGACCGCGTGATCCGGCCCGGCACCGCCTATGCCGATCTGGCCTATGGGCAGGTTCTGCGCCTGTCGTTTTCGTTTCAGGCGGTCACCGTCAGCTGGGTCGCCTTCTGGGTGCTCTGGGGGCAGGGTCTGTCTGCCGAGACTCTGGTGCGCATCGCCAGCTTCGGCGCGGCCTATCTGGGCGTGATCCTGATCGAACCCTTGATCGACCTGACCGTTCTGGCGCTGGCCAAGCGGGTGAAAAGCGGCGCGCTGCGCGGGTTTTTCACCGCCCGGCTCTATCAGCCGGCGGCGCTCGCCTGATCGGGCAGAGGTGAAACGAACTCGCACATATCGCCTTGCCGCCGCCCTGCAATTGGCGGCGGCGCTTCTCTGGGTGCTGACCCAGACGGCGATGTATGCCCTGCCGGCCATTGCCGCGCCGGCGCCGGGCGAGCGAGGCCCACGCGCCATCGTCATCTGCACCGGCTCGGGCCTTGAAACCATCACGCTGAACGAAGACGGCACCCCTGCAAAGGCCCCGGCCAAGAACCTTCACTGCCCGTGGTGCGCGCAGCTGGGCGGCGTCGGTCAGATCGTGGCCGACACGCCCGCGCTGACCGCCCCCGAAGCGGTGCTGATCGGGCGGATCACCTGGAACCGCGGCGGGCAGTTCGCCGGGGCCCGGGCGGCGCGCCCCTATGAAAGCCGCGCCCCTCCTTGCACCTGAAAATGTGAGCCCACACCCGGGCCGGCCGCGCGCCGCGCCCGAGACACGTTTTCATCTGCAAGGAAGAGACCCATGAAACGCAGAACCTTTCTCGGCGCCGCCGGTGCGGCCGCCACTTCCACCCTGTTCACCCCTCTGGCCACCCCGGCGCTGGCCGCCGGAACCAGGACCGTGACCGACGTGCTCGGCCGCGAGGTCACCGTGCCGATGGACCCGCAGCGCATCCTGCTGGGCTTCTACTTCGAGGATTTCTGGGCCATCGGCGGCCGCCATGCCTATGACCGGGTGGTGGCGATCTCGCGCGAGGCCTGGGAGGGCTGGCGCAATTCGCAATGGCAGCGCTATGTCGCCGTCGAGCCCCGGCTCGAGCGGCTGGTCGATGTGGGCGAGGTCGATGGCGGCACCTTCTCGATCGAGACCGCCGTTGCCGCGCGCCCCGACGTGGCGATCCTGGCCGCCTGGCAATACAAGGGGATCGGCGACGAGGGCGTGAAAAAGCTGGAAGCCGCCGGCATCCCGGTGGTGGTGGCCGATTACAACGCCCAGACGGTCGAGAAACACATGGCCAGCACCCACATGATCGGCGATCTTCTGGGCGGCGAGGCCGAGGAGCGCGGCCACGAACTGGCGCATCCCTATGAATGGGCCGTCGAGGACGTGCGTGACCGCTGGACCAAGGCGCAGGCCGAAGGCGCCAAGGCGCCGCGCGTCTATCTGGAACTGGGCAACAAGGGGCCCGGCGAATACGGCAATTCCTATGGCGAAGGCATGTGGGGCGGCGTGATCGAGGCCGCCGGCGGCATCAACATCGCCAGGGGGCAGGTCGACGCCTGGGGGCCGCTCAACCCCGAATATGTCATTGCCTCGAACCCGCAGGCGATCTTCTTCGCCGGATCCGACTGGGTGAACAGGCCCAGGGCGGTGCTGATGGGCTTCGGCCAGAAGCCCGAGACCACCCGCGAACGCATGGCGGCCTATCTCAAGCGCCCCGGCTGGAGCGGCCTTGACGCGGTGAAATCGGGCAATGTCCATGCCGTCTATCACGGCGGCACGCGCACGCTCTATGACTTCACCTATCTGCAATACATCGCCAAGCAGCTCTATCCGCAGGCATTCGCCGATGTGGACCCGCTGAAGAACCTGCAGGACTATTACAAGACCTATCTGCCGATCGAGGCCGATGGCGTCTTCATGCTGAAACTCTGACGTGAAAGGGGGCCGGGCAGATCGCTGCCCGGCCCGCATTTGCCATGACCATGACAACGACAGGCGCGCCGGATGCGCCGGGCGAGGCGGCGAAGCCGGCCCCGGCCGATCCGGCTCGCGCGCGGGCGCTGCGGCTGATCCTTCTTGCGCTGCTTCTGGGCGTGGTGACGGTGACAGACATCCTCGTCGGCCCGGCCTTTCTAAACGTGCTCGACGTGTTGCAGGCTCTTGTGGCGCCGGGCACGGCCGATCCGATGGTCGCGGCGGTGGTGAACGCGATCCGCCTGCCGATGACACTGATGGCGGCGATCGTGGGCGCCTCGCTCGGCATCGCCGGGGTCGAGATGCAGACGATCCTCGGCAATCCGCTGGCCAGCCCCTACACGCTGGGCTTTTCGGCGGCGGCGGGCTTCGGCGCGGCGGTGGCGATCCTCTTCGGGCTGAGCCTGCCGCTGGTGCCGGGGCTCACCGTCCCGCTGGCCGCCTTCGCTGCGGCGGGGCTGGCCTCGGCCATCGTCTATGTGCTGGCGCATTGGCGCGGGGTGACGGCCGAGGTGATGGTGCTCGCCGGCATCGCCACGCTCTTCCTGTTCCAGTCGGCGCAATCGCTGGTGCAATACATGGCGGCGCCGGAGGTCTTGCAGGAGATCGTCTTCTGGCTGTTCGGCTCGCTCATCAAGGCAAGCTGGTTTTCGGTGGCGGTCTCGGGGGCGATCCTCGCGCTCGGCACGCTGGCGCTGGTGCCGGATCTGTGGCGGCTGACGGCGCTGCGCATGGGGGATGCGCGCGCGGCCAGCCTTGGCGTGAACGTGCCCGCGCTGAGGCGCCGGGTCTTCGTGATCGTCGCGGTGCTGACGGCCGGCGCGGTGTGCTTTGTCGGCACCATCGGCTTCGTGGGGCTGGTGGCGCCGCATCTGGCGCGGATGCTGGTGGGCGAGGATCAGCGCCTGCTTCTGCCGGCATCGGCGATCTGCGGTGCGCTGGTGATGGTCGGGGCCTCGGTAGCCTCGAAGCTGATCTCGCCCGGCGCGGTGGTGCCGGTGGGGATCGTCACGGCACTTGTCGGCGTGCCGTTCCTGTTCGCGCTGATCCTCACGGGGCGCCGGAGGTATTGGTGATGCTGGAGCTTGACGCGCTTTCGGTACGCCTTGGCCGCGCGCAGGTGCTCGATGGCGTCTCGGCGCGGCTTGCCCCCGGTCAGACGGTGGCGCTGATCGGACCCAACGGGGCGGGCAAGTCGACCCTGCTCAAGGCCCTGGCGGGGCTCTTGCGTGCTTCGGGCAAGGTGCGCCTTGAGGGCCGTGCGCTGCCCCCCGGGCCGCGCCGGGCGGTCGCCTACATGCCGCAGGATACCGGCGCGGCCGCGGCGCTGAGCGTGCTCGAGGTGGTGCTGATGGGCCGGCTCGAGCGGCTGGGGCTCAGGGTCGATCCGGCGCTGAGAGGCGAGGCGCTGGAGATGCTTGCGCGTTTCGGCCTTGGCGCGCTCGCCCACCGCCCCATCGGCGCGCTTTCGGGCGGGCAGCGCCAGCTCGTGTTCCTTGCCCAGACGCTGTTTCGCGCGCCGAAGGTGATGCTGCTCGACGAGCCGACCGCCGCGCTCGACCTGCGCCACCAGCTGATGGTGCTGGAGCGCGTCCGCGCCGAGGTGGCCGCGCGGGCCGCCATCGCCGTCGTCGCGGTGCACGACCTGACGCTGGCGGCGCGCTTTGTCGACCGGATCCTCTGTCTTTCGGGCGGGCGCATCCGTGCCGATGGCGCGCCGGCCGAGGTGCTCGATGCGGCCCTTCTGCGCGCGGTCTATGGCGTCGTGGCCGACATCGCCCCCCTGCCCTCGGGCACGCTGGTGGTTGCCCCGCTGCGTGCGCTCGGCGGGACTGGCGCCAACGCCGCCGGCGCGAAGCCGCGGATCCTGCCCCCGAGGTCCTGGCAATGCTGCGCGAGCGGGTGAAAACGCCGCCCCCTGACGGCGGGGTCTGGACCGCGAAGAAGGTCGCCGCCGTGATCGCGGCGGAGCCTGGTGTGAGCCGGGTCGCGGAGCAGCGCGGCCGGGAAGCTCTCAAGGCGATCGGCTGGACCGTCCAGCGCCCGCGGCCGCAGCATGTGCAGGCGGCGACGCCCGAGGAGCAGGAGGCGTTTAAAAGAGCCCCCTGCGAAACTCCGCTGGCCAGACCCTGTCGCATCTTCTGGGCGCCGCGAAATGCGGCGCCGGACATGTTGTGATTATTTTCACTGTTGATTGTTAAATATTGATTGTGGAATTACTTGTGAATTACTTTATGCGCGCGCGACCATGATGGCCTGAAACCGGGCCGATTCAGCGGGTGCCGGATTCACATTTC
>RFIR01000310.1 GCA_003695135.1 Alphaproteobacteria bacterium
CGCTGGCGAAGAACCGCCGCATCGAGCTGAAATTCACCGAGCGCTGAACCGGGCCGCGCCGCCCGGCAGGGAGCGGCCGCCGAGCGCGAGCCGGTATTGCGTCTTGCATCCGCATCGCCCGCGGCGTTACCCAACGGGATGGAATGATTTTCTCTTTCCGGCGCGGGCCGTCGGCCTTGCAGGACGGGAAGGTGGACAGGAAGGGAACGGCGACATGACGAAGGTCATCAAGGGCGGGACCGTGGTCACCGCGGATCGCAGCTGGAAGGCGGACGTTCTGATCGACGGCGAGGTGATCCGCGAGATCGGCCCCGATCTGAAGGGCGACGAATACATCGATGCCGAAGGCGCCTATGTCATGCCCGGCGGCATCGACCCGCATACCCATCTCGAGATGCCCTTCATGGGCACCACGGCGGACGAGACCTTCGAGAGCGGCACCTGGGCAGCGGCGGTGGGCGGCACCACCATGCTGGTCGATTTCTGCCTGCCCGGCCCGGACGGGTCGCTGAAGAACGCGATCAACGAATGGCACCGCAAGTCCGCGCCGCAGATCTGCTCCGATATCGGCTATCACATGGCCATCACCAGCTGGAACGAGCAGGTGTTCAACGAGATGAAGGACGCCGTGGAGATGGGCGTCAACTCGTTCAAGCACTTCATGGCCTACAAGGGCGCGCTGATGGTCGAGGATGACGAGCTCTACGCCTCGTTCAAGCGCTGCAAGGAGCTCGGCGCCCTGCCCATGGTCCATGCCGAGAACGGCGATGTCATCGACCTGTTGCAGAGGGATCTGCTGGCCCGGGGCATCACCGGACCCGAGGGCCATGTCCAGTCCCGCCCGCCGGAGGTCGAGGGCGAGGCCGCCAACCGCGCGATCATGATCGCCGACACGGTGGGCGTGCCGCTCTACATCGTCCATGTCAGCTGCGAACAGGCGCATGAGGCGATCCGGCGCGCGCGCCAGAAGGGCATCCGCGTCTATGGCGAGCCGCTGGCGCAGTTCCTCGTGCTCGACGAATCGGAGTACTACAACCAGGACTGGGATCATGCCGCTCGGCGGGTGATGAGCCCACCATTCCGTGCCAAAAGCCATCAGGACAGCCTGTGGGCGGGGCTGATGGCGGGATCGCTGCAGGTGGTGGCCACCGATCACTGCGTGTTCAGGACCGAGAAGAAGCGGATGGGGCTCAACGACTTCACCCGGATCCCCAACGGCACCGGCGGGCTGGAGGAGCGCCGCTCGGTGCTGTGGACGGCGGGCGTGGAGACCGGGCGGCTGACGCCGAACGAATTCGTGGCGGTGACAGCGACCAACATCGCCAGGATCCTCAACATCTATCCCCGCAAGGGCGCGCTGGTGCCCGGGGCCGATGCCGACATCGTGGTCTGGGACCCGAAGCTGTCCAAGACGCTGTCTGCCGCAACCCACAAATCGGTGGCCGACTACAACGTGTTCGAGGGCTTCGAGGTGACCGCGCAGGCACGCTATACGCTCTCGCGCGGCGACGTGATCTGGGCCTGGGGGCAGAACAGCCAGCCCCAGCCCGGCCGCGGCCGCTTCGTGCCCCGCCCGCCCTTCCCCTCGGCGCACAAGGCGCTCAGCCAGTGGAAGGCGCTGAACTCGCCGCGCAAGGTCGAACGCGACCCGATGAACATCCCCGGCGGCCTCTGAGCCCGCAATGGGTTCGGCCCCGGCGATCAGCGCACGCAATCTCGATCTCGTGTTCCAGACGCGGGACGGGCCGGTGCACGCGCTCTCGGACATCTCGCTCGACATCCATCGCGGCGAGTTCGTCAGCTTCATCGGCCCCTCGGGCTGCGGCAAGACCACCTTTCTGCGGGTGGTGGCCGATCTGGAACAGCCCACCGGCGGCAGCGTCACCGTCAACGGCGTCAGCCCCGCCGAGGCGCGCCGGGCCCGCGCCTATGGCTATGTGTTCCAGGCCGCCGGTCTCTATCCCTGGCGCAGCATCGCCGGCAATGTGCGGCTGCCGCTGGAGATCATGGGCTATTCGCGCGCCGAGCAGGCCGAGCGCGTGGCCCGGGTGCTGGAGCTGGTCGAGCTGACCGGCTTCGAGAAGAAGTTTCCCTGGCAGCTTTCGGGGGGGATGCAGCAGCGGGCCTCCATCGCCCGCGCGCTGGCCTTCGATGCCGATATCCTGCTGATGGACGAACCCTTCGGGGCGCTGGACGAGATCGTGCGCGACCGGCTGAACGAGGAGCTGCTGCGGCTGTGGGAAAAGACCGGCAAGACCATCGGCTTCGTCACCCACTCGATCCCGGAGGCGGTCTATCTGTCCACCCGCATCGTGGTGATGTCGCCGCGCCCGGGGCGGGTCACGGATGTCATCGACAGCCCCCTGCCGCGCGAGCGCCCGCTGGAGATCCGCGATTCGCCGGAATTCCTGAAGGTCGCCCACCGGGTGCGCGAAGGGCTGCGGGCGGGGCATTCCTATGACTGAGCCCGGGCGCGCACCGCTGCGGCCGGTATCCGGTCCGGCCGCCGGATCGGGGGGGCGGCCGGGATGAGGGGCAGCCTGGTGCAGGTCCTGACGGTGCTGGCGGCGATTGTCGGGCTGTGGTATCTGGCGGTGGCGCCGATGAACATCCGCGTCGCGCTCGATCTGGCCGAGCGGAGCGGGGCGCAGGTCGTGCCCGCAACGGCGGCCGAGCGGCAGGCGCGCCCGGCCTGGCAGCTGATGCTGGCCAATCCGGGGCTGATCGCGCAGGCCTACCGGCTGGACCGTCCGCGGCTGCCGACCCCCGATCAGGTCGGTCGCGAATTGTGGAAGACCACCGGCAGGATGGCGCTGCGCGGGCGCGCCTGGTCCAAGCGGTCGCTGATCTATCACGGCTGGGTGACGCTGCGCTCGACCTTCTGGGGCTTCCTTCTGGGAACCGCGGCCGGCATCCTGATCGCGGTGGCCATCGTCTACAGCCGGGTGGCGGATATGAGCCTGATGCCCTGGGCGATCATCAGCCAGACCGTGCCCATCGTGGCGCTGGCGCCGATGATCATCGTGGTCTCCGCGCAGCTGGGCATCCAGGGGCGCGCGCTTCCGAAGGCGATAATATCGGCCTATCTGTGCTATTTCCCGGTGCTGGTGGGGATGGTGAAGGGGTTGCGCTCGCCGGCGCCCAGCCAGCTGGACCTGCTCAGAACCTATGATGCGACCGGACTGCAGAGCTTCTTCAAGCTGCGGGTGCCGGCCTCGATCCCCTATCTGTTCACCTCGCTGAAGGTCGGGATCGCGGCGGCGCTGGTGGGCACGATCGTGGGCGAGCTGCCCACCGGCGCCATATCGGGGCTGGGTGCGCGGATCCTGATCGGCGACCAGTTCGGCACCCCGCTGGCGATCTGGGCGGCGCTGGCGGCCGCGGCGATCCTGGCCGGGGGGCTGGTGACGGTTCTGGACATCGCCCAGCGTCTGACGCTGCGGCGGATGGGGATGGCGTGATGGGCTGGGTGGCCTTCGCGCTGATCTTCTGGGTCGCGGCCTGGCTGGCCAATATCCGCCTGGCCAACGGGCGCTGGTCAAACCGGCAGGCGGTGCGGATCGCGGTCCCGCTGCTGTTCGGGATCACCCTTCTGGTCCTGTGGGAGGGGCTGGTGCGCGGGCTGGAGGTCTCGCCGGTGATCCTGCCCGCCCCCAGCCGGGTCGCGCAGACCTTCGCCGCCTCGACCGAAACGCTGTGGGGGGATTTCCGCCAGACGGTGCTGAAGGGGGCGCTGTCGGGATTCGCGATCGGCTGCAGCGCGGCATTCCTGACCGCCATCATCATCGACCGCTCGGCATTCCTGACCGCCGGGCTGCTGCCGGTGGGCAATTTCGTCGCCGCGCTGCCCATCGTGGGCATCGCGCCGATCCTGGTCAGCTGGTTCGGTTTCGACTGGCAGTCCAAGGCCGCCGTGGTGGTGGTGATGGTCTTCTTCCCCATGCTGGTGAACACGGTTCAGGGTCTGCGCGAGACCGACGCGATGCAGCGCGATCTGATGCGTACCTATGCGGCCGGCTATGTGCAGACCCTGCTGAAGCTGCGCCTGCCCGCGGCGCTGCCCTTCGTCTTCAACGGGCTGAAGATCGCCACCACGCTGGCGCTGATCGGGGCGATCGTGGCCGAGTATTTCGGCAGCCCGACCCGCGGGATGGGCTTTCGCATCTCCACCGGCGTCGGCGCGCTGGCCATCGATCTGGTCTGGGCCGAGATTGCTGTTGCCGCCATGGCCGGGACCGCGTTTTATGGGGCGGTGGCCTGGATCGAGCGGCGGGCGACCTTCTGGCATCCGTCGCAACGCTCGGGCAGCCGGTGAGATGCCGGGGACGGACGACAAGACATTCGACAATCGACGATCCAACAAGGAGTGTAAGACGATGATGAAACGACTGGCGGGAAGCTTCGCGGCGCTGGTGATGGCGGCCTCGGCGGGCTGGGCGGCCGATGATGTGAAGCTGCAGCTCAAATGGGTCACCCAGGCCCAGTTCGCGGGCTACTATGTCGCCCTCGACAAGGGTTTCTACGAGGAAGAGGGCCTGAACGTCACCATCCTGCCGGGCGGGCCCGACATCGCGCCCGAACAGGTGCTCGCCGGGGGCGGGGCGGATGTGATCGTCGACTGGATGCCGGCGGCGCTGGCGGCGCGCGAGAAGGGCCTGCCGATGGTCAATATCGCCCAGCCCTTCAAGCATTCGGGGATGATGCTGACCTGCTGGAAGGATTCGGGCATCTCCAAGCCCGAGGATCTGGCCAATCACACGCTGGGAGTCTGGTTCTTCGGCAACGAATACCCCTTCCTGAGCTGGATGAGCCATCTGGGCATCTCCACCGACGGCAAGGGGCCGAACGGGGTCGAGGTCCTCAAGCAGGGCTTCAATGTCGATCCGCTGCTGCAGCGGCAGGCGGACTGTATCTCGACCATGACCTATAACGAATACTGGCAGGTGATCGATGCCGGGGTGAGCCCTGACGAGCTGATCACCTTCAAATACGAGGATCAGGGCGTGGCGACGCTGGAGGACGGGCTCTATGTGCTCGAAGACCGGCTGGACGATCCGCATTTCGTCGATGAGATGGTGCGTTTCGTGCGCGCCTCGATGAAGGGCTGGAAATGGGCCGAGGCCCATCCCGAGGAGGCCGCCGATATCGTGCTCGAATATGACGAGACCGGAGCGCAGACCGAAAAGCACCAGCGGCGGATGATGGGCGAGATCGCCAAGCTGACCGCGGGTTCCAACGGCGCGCTCGACCCGGCCGATTACGAGCGCACGGTCGAGACGCTGCTCAAGGGCGGCTCGGATCCGGTGATCACCAAGCGGCCCGAGGGCGCCTGGACGCACAAGATCACCGATCTGGCGCTGAAGTAGCGCCCGCTGGATCCGGCCGGCGGCGGCCCGTACGGGCAAAACCGCAGGCCGGAGATATGCAGAAGGGGAGTGCACGGCCATGGCAGGAAACGGGCAGGACCAGCCCATCGTGATCCTCGGCGCGGCGCGCACGCCGCTGGGCGCATTTCAGGGCGCCTTCGCCCCGGTTCCGGCCACCGGGCTGGGCGCGGTGGCGATCGGCGCGGCGCTGAAGAATGCGGGGCTGTCAGCCGAACGGGTCGAGGAGGTGCTGATGGGCAACGTGCTGCCCGCCGGCCTCGGCCAGGCCCCGGCCCGCCAGGCCGCCATCGGTGCCGGCGTCCCGAAATCGGTGCCCTGCACCACCGTCTCCAAGGTCTGCGGCTCGGGCATGAAGGCGGTGATCCAGGCCCATGACGCCATCCGCGCGGGCTCGATCGGCATTGCCGTGGCCGGCGGGATGGAGAGCATGACCAACGCCCCCTATCTCGTGCCCTCGGCCCGGTCCGGGGCGCGGATCGGCCATACGCAGATGTTCGATCACATGATGCTCGACGGGCTGGAGGATGCCTATGACATCGCGCCCGACGGCACCCGGCGGTCCATGGGCACCTTCGGCGAGGACTGCGCCGAGCGCTACCAGTTCAGCCGCGCGGATCAGGACGCCTATGCCATCGAGAGCGTGAACCGCGCCAAGACTGCCGCCGCGACCGGTGCCTTCGACTGGGAGATTGCGCCGGTCACCGTGCGCAGCCGCAAGGGCGAGGTGCAGGTGAGCGCCGATGAAGGGCCGCAGCGCATAGACACCGCCAAGATCCCGCATCTGCGCCCGGCCTTCAAGAAGGACGGAACCATCACCGCCGCCTCCTCCTCCTCGATCAATGACGGGGCGGCAGCGCTGGTGCTGGCGCGCGCCGATGTGGCCGAGGCGCTGGGCGGCACTCCGATCGCGCGCATCGTCGGCCATGCCGCCTATGCCGGCGAGCCGGGCTGGTTCACCACCGCGCCGGTCTACGCCAAGCAGCGGCTGCTCGAGAAAATCGGCTGGACGATCGATGATGTCGATCTGTTCGAGATCAACGAGGCGTTTGCCTGCGTTCCCATGGCCTCGATGCGCGAGCTCGGCATCGAGCATGAGCGGCTGAACGTCCATGGCGGGGCGGTGGCGCTGGGTCATCCCATCGGCGCCTCGGGCGCACGCATCCTCGTCACGCTGCTGGGGGCCATGCGGGCGCGCGGCGCAAGGCGCGGCGTCGCCTCGATCTGCATCGGCGGCGGCGAGGCCACGGCGATGGCGGTGGAGATGGAGGGCTGATACCAGCCGCCCCTTCGACCGACCCGTCTGGCGAGAATGCCCGAAGCTTTCGAAACCGGGGGCGCCGAGGGGAGGGAAAGGGCCCGGCGATCGCGATCATCCGGGCCCATCAGGAAAGGGCGGCACGAGGCCGGGGATCGGAAAGGCGTAACGCTCAGGCATCGCGGCAGGCGGCGCCGGCC
>RFIR01000311.1 GCA_003695135.1 Alphaproteobacteria bacterium
CGCTCCGTCCCGCCGGCGATCCGGATGTAGTCGCGCCGTTCCAGATCCGGCCAGGCCTCGGACAGCCCGGCCAGCGCGCCGTCAAAGAACCCCTCCGGGCCGGCAAGATCGCCGAACGGGGCGCAATGGTGGAAGACGGCATCGGGGGCGCAGGTCTCGCCCAGCGCTGCGCGCACGCGATCAGGGGCGAAATCGTACATCGCCTCGGCCACCGTGGCGATCCGGGCCTTGTTGCTGTCTGCGGGATCGCTCATTCCGCCGCCGCGCCGAAGGGCACGTTGCGCCCGCCATAGCGGCGCACACGCAGATTGCACTGCTCGGCATGGGCGACGAAGCCCTCCAGCAGGCACAGCCGCGAGCCATAGGCGCCGATCATCGCCGCCGCCTCGTCGGTGAGGATCTTCTGATAGCTGTGGGTCTTGAGGAACTTGCCGACCCACAGCCCGCCCGTATAGCGCCCCGCGCGCCGCGTCGGCAGGGTGTGGTTGGTGCCGATCACCTTGTCGCCATTGGCGACATTTGTGCGGGGGCCGAGGAACAGCGCGCCATAGGCGGTCATCTGCTCCAGATACCAGTCGTCGCGGTCGGTCATCACCTGCACGTGTTCGGAGGCGATGTCGTTGGCGACCTTGAGCATCTCGTCATGATCGGCGCAGAGGATCACCTGGCCATAGTCGCGCCAGCTGACCGCGGCGGTGGCGGCGGTGGGCAGGATGCCCAGCAGCCGGTCGATCTCGGCCATGGTTTCTTCCGCCAGCCGGCGCGAATTGGTGACCAGAACGGCCGGTGAATCATAGCCGTGCTCGGCCTGGCCCAGAAGGTCCGTGGCGCACATCTCGGCATCCACCGTCTCGTCGGCGATCACCATGGTCTCGGTCGGCCCGGCCAGAAGGTCGATGCCGACCCGGCCGAAGAGCTGGCGCTTGGCCTCGGCGACATAGGCATTGCCGGGGCCGATCAGCATGTCGACCGCCGGCATGGTCTCGGTGCCGAGCGCCATGGCGCCCACCGCCTGGATGCCGCCGAGGACATGGATCTCGTGCGCCCCGCCCAGATGCATCGCCGCGATCACCGCCGGGTTGGGCTCGCCCTGGAAGGGCGGGGTGCAGGCGACGATGCGCGGCACGCCGGCCACGGCGGCGGTGGCCACCGACATGTGCGCCGAGGCGACCATGGGAAACTTGCCGCCGGGCACATAGCAGCCCACCGACTGCACGGGGATGTGCCTGTGGCCGAGGATCACCCCGGGATGGGGTTCGACCTCGACATCCAGCATCGAGGCGCGCTGGGCCCGGGCGAACCCCTTCACCTGCTCCTGCGCGAAGCGGATGTCGTCCAGATCGCGCGGGGCGACCCTGGCGATCAGCGCCTCGATCTCGGCCTCGCTCAGCCGGAAGCTTTCGGGCGCATAGCCGTCGAACTTCTCGCTCATCTCGCGCACCGCCGCGTCGCCGCGGCTCTCGATCTCGCCCAACGCCGCCTCGACGGTGGCCCGAACCTTCGCGTCATCGGCATCGCGCGCCTCCTGCGGCCGGGCGGATTTGAGATATTCGGGCATGGCCGGTCCTCGTTCACGAGTTGTCGGGCGCTGGTGGCGTTTTCTCGCCGCGGTCGAAGGCCTCCCAGCCCTCGCCGCCGAAGACATCGACGCCGAGCTGGGCGAGAACGGCCGGAAAATCGACGCTGACGCGGTTCTCGGCGATCTTGCCGTCCGCGATGCGCCAGAAATCGATATAGGGGATGCGGATGCGCCGGCCCGTTGGCGCGATGCCCATCAGTTCGCCTACATGGTCGGCCTCGCAGGTGCCGAAGCAGGCCGCCCAGTCGCCGTCCTGCATGTGCAGCGCGGTGGCGAAATGGCGGTTGCCGAAGGCGGCGCGGAACGGCGCGTACCAGTTGCGCTCGAATTCCTCGAGCCCGTGCTTGGTGCCGCAGCCATAATTGGCGATCCAGTCGAAATCGTCATGAAAATAGGCCGAGACATCGACATCGGCGCGTTCCAGCGCCGCCTCCATGGCGCGCACGATCTCCAGCGGCGTTTTCGGATCGGCCATCGGCGCCGGCACATCGGTGCGCGGTGTCTCCGTGCATGTCGGCGGTTCGGCCTCGCCTCGGTCATAGATCTCCCAGCCCAAGCCGGCGAACACGTCGCGGCCGAGCTGGGCCAGCACGGCGGGAAAGTCGACATTGACCGGGTTGTCCCTGATGCGCCCGTCCTCGATGCGCCAGAAATCCATGTAGGGGATGCGCACCCGCCGCTGCGTCGGCGCGATCCCCATGAAGGGGCCGGAATGGGTGGCCTCGATATGGCCGAAGCAGGCGGCCCATTCGCCATCGGCGAGGAACTTCTCGGTGTTGTAGGATCGGTCGGTGAAGATGGCGCGGAAGGGCAGCTGCCAGTTGCGCCGGAATTTCGAGAGGCCGCGCTTGAGCCCACAGCCGCAGTTGCCGCGCCAGGTGAAATCCTCGTGGAAATGGCGCGCCATGTCGTTGGCGTTGGCGGCGAGCGCGTCCTCCATGCGCCGCACCACCGCCAGCGTCTCGGCACTCTGCCGGGCGTGATCCGCGCCGCTCACCGCGCGATCCTCTCGCCGCTCTCGGCATCGAAGAGGTGGCAGATTTCCGCCGGCACCCGGATCGAGACCGGGTCGTCGATTTCGGCGCGGTAACTCTTGTCGGCCTTCACCGATACGATGTGATCGCCGATGCGCACCGTGACCATGGTCGCGTCGCCCAGAAGCTCCAGCGTGTAGACGATGGAATTGATCTCTCCGTCCTCGCTCACCACCTTCGCATCCTCGGCGCGAAAGCCCAGAATGACCGGCCCGTCGGGGCGGTCGAAGCCGGAGATGCGGACGTGCTCGGCCGAGAACACGCCGCGCTCGATCCGGCCCTCGATCAGGTTCATCGCCGGCGAGCCGATGAAGCCGGCCACGAAGGTATTGGCCGGGTTGTCATAGATCTCGGTCGGCGTGCCGACCTGCTGGACCACGCCGCGGTTCATCACCACCACCCGGTCGGCCAGCGTCATCGCCTCGATCTGGTCATGGGTGACATAGATGGTGGTGATCTGCAGCTCGTGGCTGAGATTCTTGATCTGGGCGCGGGTCGAGACGCGCAGCTTGGCATCGAGATTGGAAAGCGGCTCGTCCATCAGGAACACGTTGGGCTCGCGCACGATGGCGCGCGCCAGCGCCACGCGCTGGCGCTGGCCGCCGGACAGCTCGGCCGGCCGGCGATGCAGGAAATCCTCCAGCTCGACCAGCGCCGCGGCCTTGCGCACCCTTGCGTCATGGGTGGCGCGGTCGACGCCGCGCACCTTCAGCGGAAAGCGGATGTTTTCATAGACGTTCATGTTGGGATAGAGCGCGTAGGACTGGAACACCATCGCCACGTCGCGGTCCTTGGGGTCGAGATCGTTGATCCGCCGCCCGTCGACGGTGATCTCGCCCTCGGTCACTTCCTCGAGCCCGGCGATCATGCGCATGGTGGTGGTCTTGCCGCAGCCCGAGGGGCCGAGCAGGACCAGGAATTCCTTGTCGGCGATGGTGAGGTTGAACTCGTCGACCGCCACGAAGGATCCCCAGCGTTTCGAGACCCCGCGAAGCTCGATCTGCGCCATGCCCGTCGACTCCTTGCAAACGATTGCAAGAGATTGGCAGCGGCGACTGGCCTTGGCAAGACCGTTTGGCAGGGAAAATCGCCGATCCGGGGCAATGCCGGCAGGATTTGGCCTTGTTAGACCTTGCCGGCTGGCTGTAGCATTTGCAAGCCTATGCGTCGCGGGGCGATTCGCTTGCCGGCGCGGGGCGCGTGCCGGCGGTTGCATCCGCCGGCGCCGTCCGACGAAGCATCCGGCGCCGCATCGCGACGCCAAACACAGGGAGAGAACCGGATCATGGGAATGATGACACGACTCGCCGCCGCCAGCGCCGTCGCGCTGCTGGCCGCCGGCGCGGCGCAGGCCGGCTGCGGCATCAAGGGCGGCCGCATCAACGTGCTCGCCAACGACTTCCCGGCGCTGCGCGCCGTGGTCGACGAGGCGGCGAAATGCGCCGGCGACGGCGTGACCTTCGCGCGCAACCACACCGCCAAGCATCGCGAGATCTCGGTGCCGGCGCTGACCGCCAA
>RFIR01000312.1 GCA_003695135.1 Alphaproteobacteria bacterium
CATCACGCCCTCGGAGTCGCCCGACCCGCGCATGTCGACGCGCAGGCAGGCATAGCCGGCGGCGGCGAGGCGGGGATGCATGGATTCGTCGCGCAGCCGGGTGCGGTCACGCCGGCGATAGGGGATGTATTCCAGGATCGCCGGCACCGGGGTTTGTTCGGCCCCCTCCGGCAGCCAGAGGCGCGCGGCGAGCTTTACCCCGTCAGGCATCGGGATCCAGACCGTCTCGATGGATTTCACCTCAGACATGGGCAGCCTCCCTGCGTGGCGGCGTTTATTCAAGTGCTGGGGCAAATTGCCCTGACACAGAGATCCGCGACCGGCCTGGGTCGCGTGGTTCAACGACCGGAGTTTGAGCATGCCGCGTCGCATCCGCGCCTCTGCCGGCCCTGACGCAAGGGCGTGCGACCGCCCGGGTGGGCGCGAATGCGCCCGCCAAGGGGGCGGGCGGGCGCATGCCCGTGTCGCTGTGCGCCACGGGCGGGCGGGGCCGATCGCATGCGAGATGCTCCAGCCGTGTACTCCGAAGCACGCTCTTCGCGCTGCTCGCGACCGACATCACCCTGCGCCTTCGCTCGGGGAGGACCGGGCGCCGCCCGGCCCTCCGGCCTCGACAATGCCCGACGACATCCCGGGCGCAGCGAAATCCCCCGGCTCCAGCGGATAATGGCACAGCACCCTGCGCGCCCCGTCCCCGAGCGGCGGCGCCTCGCTGGCGCAGCGCTCTCGCACCCAGGGGCAGCGGGTGTGAAACTCGCAGCCCGAGGGGCGCGCCAGCAGCGAAGGCACCTCGGCAGGCAGCGCGATGCGGTTGCGCGCCGCATCGGGGTCGGGTTCGGGATTGGCCGAGATCAGCGCGGCGGAATAGGGATGACGGGGGGCGGCGAAGATCGCCTCGGTCTCGCCGGTCTCGACGAAGCGGCCGAGATACATCACCGCCATGCGGTCGGCGACCTGACGGACCACATGCAGGTTGTGGGTGATGATCAGGAGCGACAGCCCCAGCCGCTCGCGCAGATCGTTGAGCAGGTTGAGCACATCGCCCTGTACCGAGACATCGAGCCCGGCGGTGGGCTCGTCGGCGACGATCAGCACCGGGTCGAGCGCGATGGCGCGCGCCACCCCGATGCGCCGCGCCTGCCCGCCGGAAAGCTGATGCGGATAGCGCCCGGCGAATTCCGGCGGCAGGCCGACAAGGGCGAGCAGCCGGCGCACCTCCGCCTCCAGATCGCGGTCGGTCAGCCCGTGGATGCGGAACGGCTCGGCCAGGAGCGCGCGCACCGACAGCCGCGGCGAGAGCGATCCCACCGGGTCCTGGAACATCATCGCCATGCGCCGGCGCACCGGCTTCAGCGCCGCAGGCCCCAGCCCGGTGATCTCCGCCCCCTCGAAGTGGAGCGTGCCCGACGCCACCTCCTGCAGCCCGATGATGGCACGCGCGAGCGTGGTCTTGCCCGAACCCGATTCGCCCACCAGCGCGAAGCATTCGCCGCGCCCAATCTCGAAGCTTACCCCGGCCACCGCCTCGATCTCGCCCGGCCCCCCGGCCAGGCGCGCGAACAGCCCGCCCACCGGGAATGTCACCCGCACATCCTCCACCGACAGGAGCGCGGTCATGCCCTCGCCTCCGCCGTCTCGCCCGCCAGCCAGCAGCGCGCGACATGGCCCGGCCCGACGCTGCGATCGGGCGGCGGTTCGGCACAGCGCGGCTCGGCCCGGTGGCAGCGCGGAGCGAAGATGCAGCCCGCCGGCCGCTGGCGCAGATCGGGGATCTCGCCGGGAATGGTCGGCAGCCGGCCCACCCGCTCATGCAGCCGTCCCGGATCGCATTCCAGGAGCCGCTCGGTATAGGGATGGGCGGGGTGGTGGAAGATGGTGCCGATCTCGCCCCGCTCGACCACCGCGCCGGCATACATCACGATCACCGCATCGCAGAGCTCGGCAATGACGCCGAGATGATGCGAGATGAACAGCACCGCGCAGCCGATATCCCGCTGCAGCTCCTTCAGAAGCTCGATGGTCGCCACCTCCAGCGTGGCGTCGAGCGCGGTTGTCGGCTCATCGGCGATCAGGAGCTCGGGCTCCATCATCAGCGCCATGGCGATGGCGATGCGCTGCTTCATGCCGCCGGAAAACTCATGCGGGTATTGCACCAGCCGGCTTTCGGGATCGGGGATGCGCACCTTGCGCAGCATCTCGACCGACCGCGCGTCCTTCTCGGCCCGGCTCAGGGGCAGGCGGTACTGGATGTCGCGCATCTGGCGGCCGATCGACAACACCGGGTTCAGCGCGCCCATCGGGTCCTGGAACACGGTGGAGATGCGCTGGCCGCGGATGGCGCGCAGCTCCGCATCGCCCAGTTTCGTCAGATCGCGCCCGTCGCTCATGCGGATGGTGCCGGAGGTGATCTCGCCATTCTCCGCCAAGAGCCCGAGAATGGCATTGATCAGGGTCGATTTCCCGCAGCCCGATTCGCCCACGACGCCGAGGATCCGGCCCTTGCCCACCTCGAAGGAGACGCGGTCGAGCGCGCGCAGCCGCCCCCCCGGCGTGCGGAACTCCACCGTCAGATCGCGGACCGAAAGCACGTTCATCGCCCGTCCCTCATCCTTCGCGCCGCAGCCGCGGGTCGAACACGTCGCGCAGCGTCTCGCCCAGAAAGGTGAAGCCGAGCGTGGTGAGGATCACCGGCAGGCCGCCGGCCACCGCGATCCACGGCGTCTCGCGGATATTGGTGAAGCCATCGTTGAGAATCGCGCCCCAGGACGGCGTGGGCGGGCGCACGCCGAGGCCGAGAAAGCTCATCCCCGCCTCGATGGCGATCACCACGGGAATGTCCATGGACGCCAGGATCAGCACCGGCCCGATGACATTGGGCAGCACATGCACGCGCAGGATGCGGCCCATGCCGGCCCCCATCGCGCGGGCGGCGAGGATGAATTCGGAGGTCTTCAGCGCCATGGTCTGGGTGCGGATCACGCGCGCATAGCTGGGCGTGGCCACCAGAACCACCACCACCATCACCGCGGTCAGCGAGGGGCCGAACAGCGTGACCAGCGTCAGCGCCAGCATCACGGTGGGAAAGCTCTTGACCGCATCGAAGATCAGGATCAGCAGGTTGTCGAGCCAGCGCGGGCCGTAGCCGGCGATCAGCCCCAGCACCGCGCCCAGCGCCAGCGAGATCGAGGTCGCCACCAGCGCCACCCACAGCGCGATGCGCCCGCCATGCAGCACGCGGGCGAACAGGTCGCGGCCGAGATGATCGGTGCCCATCAGATGTGTCCAGCCGGGATCGGCAAAGCGGTCGCGCGGCATCATCCGGGTCGGGTTGTAGGCGGCGAGCTGGTCGGCAAACACCGCCGAGACGATCACCAGCACCACAAGGGCAAGGCCGAACAGCCCCATCGGTTCGGCCAGCACCCGGCCCAGCGCGGCCAGCCCGGCATGGCGCGGGCGGGCGGGTTCAGCGACCGAGCTCACTGCGCACCCTCGGATCCAGCGCGCCGACCAGGATGTCGGCGGCGACATTGACCATGACGAAGAAGACGGTGGTCACCAGCACCGCACCCGTGACCACTGGGTAGTTGCGCACGATGATCGCGTCATAGACCAGCTTGCCGATGCCGGGCCGGGCGAAGACGATCTCGGCAAAGACGGCCGAGGACAGCATGTGGCCGACCCCGATGCCCAGCAGGGTCAGCGTGGGCAGGATGGCGATGCGCAGCGCATAGCTGTAGGTAATCAGCCGCTCGGGCAGGCCGAAGGCGCGCGCGGTGCGGATGTGGCTGGCCTGCAGCGCCTCCAGCATCGAGGCGCGCACCATGCGCGCGATATAGCCGACCCAGCCCAGCCCCACCGCCAGCGAGGGCAGCAGCAGATGGGTGAGCTGGTCGGCGAAATCCCCGGGCTCGCCCGCCCCGATCGCGGGCAGCCAGCGCAGCCAGACGGCGAAGATCAAGAGCGCATAGATCGCCACCACGAAGGAGGGCACCGCAATCACCGCTACCGACAGCACGCCGACGATGCGGTCGGCAAGGCTGCCCCGCTGCACCGCGGCCAGCGCGCCCAGCGGGATGCCCAGCGCCACCGCCCAGCTGATGCCGGAGACGATCAGCGCCAGCGTGTAGGGCAGCTGTTCCAGCACCACATCGGCCACGGGCCGGCCCGACAGCGCCTCGGTGCCGAGATCGCCGCGGACGGCGGAGGCATAGAAGTTCCAGAACTGTTCCCAGACCGGCCGGTCGAGCCCCATGCGCACGCGCAGCGCCTCGACCATCTCCGGCGTGGCGCGCGGCCCCAGCGCCACCGAGGCCGGGTCGCCCGGCACCAGAAAGATCATGATGAACAGGATCGCCATCGCCGTGGTGACGATGGCGACCCCGAGACCGAGACGCCTTACTGCATAGCCCAGCACGGTTTCAGCCCCCGTGCCGCGCAATGCCGCGCATCAGACCGGCGCGAAGTCGGGCAGCAGCGGCTCGCCGTTCGGCTTCAGACCCGGCGCGATGGTGTCGCGATGCATGATGCCGGTCACCTCATGGGTCAGGAACACATAGCAGCCGCTTTCCTCCATGATGTCCTGCATGCGCTTGTAGATCCTGTCGCGCTCGGCCGGGTCCAGCGTCACCAGCCCCTTCTTGTGCAGCTCGCCGAATTCGGGGCTGTTGAAGCGCTCCCAGTTCCACACGCCGATCTGCTCAGGGACAAACCAGGCGGTGGCCCAGCTCGGATCGGGCTGCATCGAGAACCGGCTGAGGATCATCTGCAGCTTGTTCCAGTAATCGCCATCCTTGGAGCCGAGCGTCCAGAAGGTGCCGGAATCGTTCTGCTTGATCTCGCACTGGATGCCGACATCGGC
>RFIR01000313.1 GCA_003695135.1 Alphaproteobacteria bacterium
ATCGCCTCGGCGCTGCGGGTGGCGACGCGGTCGGGGGATACCGCGACGATCCGGGCCAAGACCCATGTGCTGATCAGCGTGGCCGGGGCGATCGGCGCGATCTCGCTCCAGCACGATGCCGAGGCATTGAACCGGGCCGCGCATGAGGGCCGGGCAGAGGGGTTCGCCGCGGAGGGCGAGGCGATCGACCGGGCGTTGTCGGAGCTGATCGGGTTTGTCTCGGCCCGGTGAGGCTAGCTTAAGGTGGGGAGATGGACGAGGTACTGTTGATCGAGGACACCGCCTCGCTCTCGCTCGTCTACGAGTCGATCCTCAACCGGGCCGGCTACCGGGTCCATACCGCCTTCACCGCCGCCGAGGGGCGGGCCGGCTACCAGGCCCGGCATTCTCGGGTGATCCTGCTCGACCTGATGCTGCCCGATGGCGACGGCATCGACGTGCTGCGCGAGGTGCATGAGGCCGACGAGGACGCCAAGGTGATCGTGATCACCGCCAACGGCTCGATCTACCGGGCGGTCGAGGCGATGCGCGAAGGCGCGTTCGACTTTCTGGTCAAGCCCTTCGACGAACGCCGGCTGCGCTCGGCGGTGGAGAATGCCTTCCAGTCGCTCGGCCTCGCGCCCAGCGTGCCGGCAGAGGACGAGACCTCGCGGAGCGAGTTTCACGGCTTCATCGGCTCCTCGCCGGCGATGCAGGAGATCTATGGCAGCGTGGCCAGCATCGCGCGATCGACGGCGACCGTGTTCATCACCGGCGAAAGCGGCACCGGCAAGGAGGTCTGCGCCCAGGCCATCCACGAGCTGTCCAACCGCGCCTCCGGCCCGTTCGTGCCGCTCAACTGCGGCGCGATTCCGGCCGATCTGCTGGAATCGGAGGTGTTCGGCCATCTCAAGGGCTCCTTCACCGGCGCGATCTCCAACAAGACCGGCGCCGCCGGCGCCGCCGATGGCGGCACCCTGTTCCTCGACGAGGTCTGCGAAATGGACATGGCGCTGCAGACCAAGCTGTTGCGTTTCCTGCAGACCTCGACCATCCAGCCGGTCGGCGCCACCAGGGCCCACAAGGTCGATGTGCGCATCGTCTGCGCGACCAATCGCGATCCGATGGGCGAGGTGCGCGCCGGCCGGTTCCGCGAGGATCTGTTCTACCGCCTGCATGTGGTGCCGATCCACCTGCCCCCCCTGCGCGAGCGCGGCAACGACGTCAACGAGATCGCGCTGCACGTGCTGCGCCGGTTCAGCCGGGAGGAATCGCGCCGCTTCAGGCGCCTGTCGCCCGAGGTGCAGCGCACCTTTCGCACCCATCCCTGGCCGGGCAATGTCCGCCAGCTGCTCAACGTGCTGCGCAACGTGGTGGTGCTGCATGACGGCGAGGCGGTGGAGATGGACATGCTGCCGTCCGAGTTTCTCGACCAGCTGCACGCCGCCGGCCAGGCCCCGGCCCGGCTCGAGGCTCCGCCGGCAGCCGAGCCTCCCGCGGTGCCGAAGGTCAATGGCGCACGCGAACCGCAGCCCTCCCTCGGTCCGGTCGAAGCCGGCGAGGGCATCTTCCAGGCCCTGGTCGGCATGTCGCTGGCCGATGTCGAGCGCGGCCTGATCGAGGCAACGATCGAGGAATGCGGCGGATCGGTTCCCAAGGCGGCGCGGGTGCTCGACGTCTCGCCGTCGACCATCTATCGCAAGCGCGAGATCTGGCAGCGCGAGAACGGCTGATCGCGGCCCTTTGTCCAATCAGGGCTTGCCTTGCCGCGCGAAATCGGGTCGCCTGTGGCCGGGTTCCCATACGGGAATGCGGGCCGGGCGCATTCGGCGTTCCGGCCGGAGAAATGGCGGGCCCGGATCCCGCCGGGAGATGACAGAGAGGTGGAAACATGTTTCGCAAGCTGATGGCCGCGGCCGCGGCCGGGCTCATGGCCGTTGCGGCGCAGGCCGCGGAGATCAAGCCCGCGGTCGTCTACGATCTGGGCGGGAAATACGACAAGAGCTTCAACGAGGCCGCCTATCGCGGGGCCGAGAAGTTCAAGGAGGATACCGGCATCGAATACCGCGATTTCGAGATCCAGAACGACGCCCAGCGCGAACAGGCCCTGCGCCGCTTCGCCCAGCAGGGCTATCACCCGATCATCGCCATCGGCTTCAGCCAGGCCGCGGCGGTGGAGAAGGTTGCCAAGGAGTTTCCCGATGTCGAGTTCGGCATCGTCGACATGGTGGTCGACCTGCCCAATGTCCGCTCGATCCTGTTCAAGGAACATGAAGGCAGCTTCCTCGTCGGCGTGATGGCGGCGATGGCGTCGAAGACCGGCAAGGTCGGCTTCGTTGGCGGCATGGACATCCCGCTGATCCGCAAGTTCGCCTGCGGCTATGTCGGCGGGGTGAAATACGTCAATCCCGATGCCGAGATCTTTCAGAACATGACCGGCGATACCGGCGCGGCCTGGAACGATCCGGCCAAGGGCGCCGAGCTCACGCGCAGCCAGGTCGATCGCGGCGCCGACGTGGTCTATCATGCCGCCGGCGGTACCGGCGTCGGCGTGCTGCAGGCCGCGGCCGAGGCGGGCATTCTCGGCATCGGTGTCGATTCCAACCAGAACGGGCTGCAGCCGGGCCATGTGCTGACCTCGATGCTGAAGCGGGTCGACAATGCCGTCTACTCGGCCTTCGAGGATGCTAGGAACGGCAAGTTCACCACCGGTATCTACGTTCTGGGCCTGAAGGAAGGCGGCGTCGGCTATGCCATGGACGAGAACAACGCCGCGCTGGTCTCCGACGAGATGAAGGCCAAGGTCGAGGAGGTCGCCGCCAAGATCAAGTCGGGCGAGATCAAGGTGCACGACTACATGAGCGACAGCACCTGCCCCTACTGAGCACGGTACAGACGCCGCGGCCGGGCAAACTCCGGCCGCGTCCACCGCAAGCCCCCGGGTCAAGACAATGCCCTCCGATGCGCAGAAGCGCGGCTTTCGCGTCGCCGCGCCGGGCGAGATCGCCATCCGCGTGCGCGACATGGCGACGACGCGCTGGTATGAACGCCGCGGCATCGCCTTTCGCGTGCAGGAATTTCCCTGGATCGGCTGGCGCGGGGTCTTCACGACCGATCCCGATGGCAATACGGTGGAACCGGTGGCCGCAACCGGGAAGGGACCCCAGCCGCGATGACCGCGCCCGCAATCGAGCTGATCGGCGTCAACAAGCGCTTCGGCCCCGTCCATGCCAACAAGGACATCACGCTTCGCGTCGAGCGCGGCACGATCCACGGCATCATCGGCGAGAACGGCGCCGGCAAGTCGACGCTGATGTCGATCCTCTACGGCTTCTATCAGGCCGACAGCGGCGAGATCCGGGTGGGCGGCCAGCCGGTGCGCATCCGCGACAGCCAGGCGGCGATCGCGCTCGGCATCGGCATGGTGCACCAGCATTTCATGCTCGTCGAACCCTTCACCGTGCTGGAAAACGTCATGCTCGGGGTCGAGGGCGGCGCGCTGCTGGCCGGCGGGCGCGCGAAGGCGCGGGCCGAGTTGCAGCGGCTGGAGGAGGAATACGAGCTGCGCGTCGATCCCGATGCGGTGGTGGGCGAGCTGCCGGTGGGGCTGCAGCAGCGGGTGGAGATCCTCAAGGCGCTCTATCGCGGCGCCGAGGTGCTGATCCTCGACGAGCCCACGGGCGTGCTGACGCCGGAGGAGGCCGACCACCTGTTCAGGGTGCTGGCGCGGCTGAAGGAGGAGGGCAAGACCGTTCTCTTCATCACCCACAAGCTGCGCGAGATCATGGCGATCACCGATCATGTCAGCGTCATGCGCCGCGGCGAGATGGTGGCGACCCGGCTGACCGCCGAGACCGGGGTTGAGGAACTGGCCGAGCTGATGGTCGGACGCCGGGTGCTGCTGCGGGTGGACAAGGGTGAATCCCGTCCCGGCGAGGCGGTGCTGTCGGTGCGCGACCTGCGCGCGGTCGATGCGATGGGGGTCGAGCGGCTGCGCGGGGTCAGCTTCGACGTCCGCGCGGGCGAGATCGTCGGCATCGCCGGCGTCTCGGGCAATGGCCAGTCGGAGTTGCTCGAGGCGATCTCCGGCATCTCGGCCCCGAGTTCGGGCACCGTATCGCTGCGGGGCGGCATGGTCACCGGGCTGGATGCGGCGCAGATGCGCGAGCTGCATCTGGCGCATGTGCCCGAGGACCGCCAGCGCATGGGGCTGGTCACCAGCTTCGAGGCGCGCGAGAACGCGATCCTCGGCTATCACCGCGACCCGGCCTATGGCCGGCACATGATCGACCGCGCCGCGGTGCTGGCCGACTGCCGGCGGCAGATGGAGGATTTCGACGTCCGTCCCGCCGATCCCTTCCTGAAGGCCGCGAATTTCTCCGGCGGCAACCAGCAGAAGATCGTGCTGGCGCGCGAGATCGGCCGCGATCCGCAGGTGCTGATCGTCGGCCAGCCCACCCGCGGCGTCGATGTCGGCGCCATCGAGGCCATCCACCGCCGGCTGATCGCGCTGCGCGATGCCGGCAAGGCGATCCTGCTGGTCTCGGTGGAGCTCGACGAGATCCGCGGGCTGGCGGATCGGATACTCGTCATGTTCGACGGCATCATCACCGGCGAGGTCGCCCCCTCGGCCAGCGAGGCCGAGATCGGCCTGTTGATGGCCGGGGTGACGGAGAAGGAGGAAGCGGCGTGAGACCATCCGGGGTCGTGGCCTTCCCGTTCATCCTTGTGGGCCTGCTGTTCGCTTTCGTGGTCCGCTTCATGGCAAGCGGGCCTCCGCCGGAGGTCGTCCCGCAATCCGCAGCTCCGTTGCCACCGCGCTTGCAGGCTCCGCTCCCCGTGCCCCTGCCGGAACCCGGCCGTTTCGAACCCGGTTCCGAACCCGCTCCGGTGGCTGGCGCATGACGCCCCTCCCGCGATGGGTCGAATACGGGCTGATGCCGGTGCTGAACCTGGCGCTCGCCTTTCTGGTCGCGGGTCTGGTGGTGCTGGCGATCGGCGCCAACCCGCTGGAGGCGGTGGGCCACATCCTCTACGGTGCCTTCGGATATGGCGAGGGGATCGGCTTCACCCTCTATTACGCCACCAACTTCATCTTCACCGGGCTCGCCGTCGCCGTGGCCTTCCACGCGGCCCAGTTCAACATCGGCGGCGAGGGGCAGGCCTATGTCGGCGGGCTGGGGGCGGGGCTGGTCATCCTCGCGCTCGACCGCACGCTGCCCTGGTGGGCGATCCTGCCCTTTGCCATGATCGGCGGCGCGCTGTTCGGGATGATC